>DATEKY010000773.1:0-2487 GCA_035277225.1 Xanthobacteraceae bacterium | reverse complement strand
CGGTCAGCCGCAGCAGCAGTCCGCCGCACAGCAACAGCCGTCCTCGCCTGCACAGCCCGCGCCATCCAACAGCCAGCAGGCCGCGCTGGCGCAGCAGCCGCAATCCTCGATCGCGGCGCAGGGGCCGGCTCCGCCGCAGGGCGCGCCCCAGCCTGCGCCGTCGGTGTTCGATCCTTCCAATATTCCGATGCTGATGGATCTTCCGAACGCCGCCGGGCTGCCGGAAAAGGGCTTCGACTTCGAGGCGACGGTCACCGCCAATATTTCCGCCGACGAGCGCGCGGCGTTCAAGGCGCAGCTGCGCAAGTGCTGGAAGCTGCCCGACGCGCTCTCGCCGGCAGCCAACACGCGCGTGGTGCTGCGCGTCTATCTCAAGCGCGACGGCGCGCTCGCCTCCGAGCCGGTGCTGATCGAGGCGAGCGCCTCGCGCGACGGGCCGGCCGTGTTGACGGCGGCGAAAGCGGCGCTCGCCGCCTGTCAGCCCTATGCGTTCCCGGCCGAGAAATACCGTGAGTGGCGCATCCTCGACCTGACGTTCACGCCCAAGGACATGGCGGGCGGCTGATTGCCGCAGGCAGTTCGCGCAAATCGCGAGTGTTTACCGTAATTTGCCCCATAAGTGTGCAGTGCACAATCATTGTTATTGCAATGCACTATTCAGGTGTTAGCTTACCCGCGGGCGGTAACACCGAAGGCTTTGGAAATGTCGACGACCTGGAATACCAAATACGGCCCGCGCCGGGTGAAGCACGATCCCCCGACGCTCGAAGAGGCGATCTTCGCGGCGCGCGGGCTGACCGACGATGTCGATGCGCAGGTCGAGATTGCGGCGGGCCTGATGGAGGCCGAGCCGGACGAGGTCCGCGCGCTCCTGAAAAAGACGCCCGCGCCGCGCAAGGCTCCGGCGACCCTGGCCTTCACCAGCCGTGGCGGCGCCGAGCGCGCCGTGGTGGTCGAGCGCAAGCCGTCGCGCCGCGTGCCGGCGGGCGTGATGCCGCGCCGCACGTTCGGGTGAGGTTTCGCGTCGCGCGGTATCCCGTTAGGTTCTCCTCGATCGCAATCGAGGAGGACCGCATGCCTGAAGTCTACGTCCACGCCGTCGAGGGGCGCACGCCCGAGCAGAAGCGCGCGCTGATGAAGGACATCACCGAGGCGGTGGTGAAGAATTTCGGCACGGCGCCGGAAGCGGTCGTGGTGACGATTGTGGAGTCGCTGAAGATCAACAAGGCGAAGGCCGGCGTGCCGTTCACCGAGCGGTAGCGGACATCAGGCGTGCCGGGCCGATGAGCGGCGCACAATCGCGATCAGCGCGATCAGCAGCGCGATCCGGACCGGAACCATGACGAGCACCAGCAGTGCCCGCTTGCATGCCGTACCCATGACCGTCTCCATCTCCTTCGTCGCTCCGGCGCAGGATCGCCGGACAGCATGGAGACGGTAACAGCACGGCCGTGAAGCGTGCGTGATGGGCGTCACAAACCGGTCGATTGATCGTGAATCGTTTGCTCAGCTCGGGGCCGGGGTGCGCGCTTCGGCAGGCGCCTGCACAATGCCCTGCAGCGGCAGCGGCTGGTCGCCCAGCATGCCCTGCACGATCACCTTGCGCGCCGTGTCGGGATCGACGCGGTGATGCGCCAGAAGATCGGCGCTGTCGGCCACGATGGCGTCGACGTCCTGCTTGATCTTGAGGTTCTTGTAGTGGTCTTCCCGGCGGAAGCCCATGCTCTCGCCGACGATCTCGAGCACGTTCACGATCCGGAACGGCCAGTCGCGCTCGTGCGCGCAGAGCTCGCGATGGTCGGAGTGATAGACCGCAACCAGCGCATCGACGCCCGCCTTTCGCGCGGCTTCGAGCTCGCGGAGCTGCAGCTCGGCCTTGAACTTCGGCAAGGTCGCGAGATTGACGCTCTGCAATCCGACCGCGGGCACGTCGAGCTTGACGATGCGGATGTCGGGCACCGCGCCGAGCAGCTCCTCGGCCGCCTCGATGACGCCGGCGATGCCGGGATGGCGGTGCAGCGCCACCGTCATCTCGACACGGTTCTTCAGGTAGGGGCGGATGTCATCAAGCTTGGCGTGCAGGAAGCGCATGAACGGCGTCATGTCGAACGGCTTCTGGCCGGTGGCGCGCTCGACGGTCGGCAGCACGGTCTCGCCGAACTGCATCATGCAGCTCGGGCACCAGGCCAGCACCTCACCCGTCTTGGACTGCGACAGCTTGTTGATGGTGTTGTTGGCGAAGCGGCCGAGCGTATCGACGTCGCCGGCGCGAAGCTGCGCGGTGCCGCAGCAGTGGGTCGGCCCGCCCATCACCTGATAGTCGGTGCCGATCATGTCCATGATGTCGAGGCAAAGCAGCGCAATATGCGGCGTCTTCAGCACGTTGCAGCCGGTGTAGAACACCACGTCGGGCAATTCGGTGCGCGGCGCTTCCTTCGCTGGCTTCTGGCCGAGGCGGATCAGCGCCTCTTCCGACAATTGCAGCTT
>DATEKY010000772.1:0-4108 GCA_035277225.1 Xanthobacteraceae bacterium | reverse complement strand
CTGCCGATCCATGTCGACGGCGCGCTGTTCTCGTGCGGCGACGGCCACGGCGCCCAGGGCGACGGCGAGGTCTGCATCACCGCGATCGAAACCGGGCTGATCGGCACCTTCGAGCTGATCGTGCGGCCCGACCTGACGGGCTGGTCGAACAAAGACGTCGAGGCGCGCATGGCGGCCGACGGCCAGACGATGCCGGGTGCGAAGTAGAAAATTGCGCGAGGGCGCCGCTTAGCGTTTCAGGAGCGCCTTCTCCAGCATGACGTGGATGCCCTTGGCGCCGTTCACCACCTGGGTGACGCGCAGATCGGCGGCGAGGCTGCACAGCGTGTAGGCGTCCTCGCGCGAGATGCCGGTGCGCGCGCAGATGAGCTTGATCATGTCGCGCAACGCGATCACCACTGCGTCGTCGAGATCGGGATCGAACGCCATCGTCATCAAATGCGTCGGCGTCTCGCCCATCGGCCATTCGAGCGTCATGTCGGAGCGCACATGCAGCTCGAAGGTGCCGATCAGCCCGGTCTCGATCGCCGTGATGCAGACCTCGCCGTCGCCCTGCGCGCCATGGCCGTCGCCGACCGAGAACAGCGCGCCGTCGTGGTGGATCGGCAGGTAGAGCGTCGTGCCCTTCACCAGCTCCTTGTTGTCGAGATTGCCGCCATTGCGGCGCGGCGGCAGCGTCGAGACCATGCCCCAGGCCGGCGGCGGCGCCACCGCCATCACGCCGAAGAACGGCGCGAGCGGCAGCTCCAGCCCCCACGGCAGCTTGCCGGTGTTCTTCTGCTTGTCGAGCGGGATGTGGATCAGCGTCGGCGTCTCAAAGTCGTCCGGCAAGGCGCCGGCGAGCGGGCGGATCATGTTGTAGCCCCAGTCGTAATGGAGCTGGATGTCCTTGATGCGCACCTCGAGCACCTGGCCGCGCTTTGCGCCTTTCACGGCGACCGGTCCGGTGCAGATGTGACCCGGCAGCTTCTGCTGCACGCTCTTGTGGATCGCGGCGAGCGCGGGCGGCACGGCGAGCGGTGCCGCCGGCATCTGGCTCGCCATCCCGGACACGGTTGAGATCGTGACGGTGTCGCCGCTATCCACGGTGAGCAACGGCTTCAGCGCCGCGTCGAAGAAACCCCAGTGCACCGTCTCCGGCGCGGCATCGAGCCGATGGTTCGCCATGCCCTCTCCCCTGCAACCCTGTCAGTCCTGCGCTTTTTGGAGGCGCATGATCTATTCCGAAAACCGGGCTCCACTTTTCGGGATCATGCGCTACCATTTCTGAAAGATGAAGAACGCGCCAGCGGAAATCAGCGCGAACCCGACGAGGTGATTCCACCCGATCGGCTCCTTCAGATAGAGCAGCGAAAAGACGGCGAACACCAGCAGCGTGATCACCTCCTGCATGGTCTTCAGTTCCGCCGCCGAATAGACCGCGTTGCCGTAGCGGTTGGCCGGCACCGCGAAGCAGTATTCGATGAAGGCGATGCCCCAGCTCGCGAGGATGACGCCGGCGAGCGGCACCTCCTTGAAGCGCAGATGGCCGTACCAGGCGACGGTCATGAACAGGTTGGAGCAGACCAGCAGCACGATCGGCAGCAGGTAAGGCGACGAGACGTGGAAGGGCATGGCGATTTCGTTTTCGGGGGATGGAATTGCGAGGCCGCGATTAGAGCCCGTTCGCTGCGTCTGGCAAGCGGTCGATGATGAACCTCGCGCCGCCCGCACACGACCCACAACGGCGGCGTCAACGCACACGGGTTCCCGTCAGCGTCGCAATTCCGTGCCAATTTGGCTATGGAATATTCCGACCTGAGGAGGCGAGGATGCGAATTCTGTCCGTTTCGACCGCGATCATGTTGACCGGGATGCTGGCCCTGCCGGCCGCCGCGCAGGGAACGTTGCCGCGGCCAGGCAAGGACGGACCTCCGCCGCCGGCCGCGCAGAAAGGCCCGCCCCCGGCACCGCAGGGGCAGAAGGGCGCGCCGCCGCCACAGGCGCAGAAGGGCGCACCGCCTCCCCAGGCGCAGCAGCAGCCTCAGGCCGTTCCGCCCGCGCCCTACACCGCGCTCGCCGTTGCGCCGCCGAAACCTTACACCGATCCGAGCCTTGCGGCGTTTCGCCAGCAGCTTGCCGCGGTCGCGCAGAAGAAGGATCGCGCGGCGCTCGCCAGGCTGGTGCTGGCGAAGGATTTCTTCTGGCTGAAGGAAGAGGGAAACGCCGCCGGCAAGAAGACCGGGATCGAGGCGCTGGCGACCGCGCTCAGCCTTGCGGCGAAGGACGGCTCGGGCTGGGAGACGCTGGGCGAGCTCGTGTCGGACGAGACCGCCTCGCCCTATCCGGACCGTCCGAACACGGTGTGCTCGCCGGCCGGCCCGGACTTCAAGATGGAAGACCTGGAAAAGCTGGTCACCGCGACCAGGACCGACATCAGCGAGTGGGGTTTCACCGCGCAGGAGAACATCGAGGTGAAGGCCACCGCACAGCCCAATGCGCCGGTGGTCGAGAAGATCGGCATGATCTTCGTGCGGGTGATGCCCGATACCGCGCCGAACGCCAGCCAGGAGTTCATGCGGATCGTCACGCCCTCCGGCAAGGTCGGCTTCGTGCCGGCGGAGGCGGTCAATCCGCTCGGCTCGGACCAGCTCTGCTACGGCAAGGACGCCACCGGCGCCTGGAAGATCGTCGGCATGATCGGCGGCGAGTAAGCCGCCTGAACCTGCGGCCGCGCAACACCGCGCGGCCGTGCTTATTCCTTCGGCGCCGCAACAGGTTGTGCGGCAATCCGCCCCGTTTCCTTCAAGCAAGCGTGATTTGAAAGGCCGCGCGCCGCCGTCGAGCATGGGGCGCGTGCGGCTCTCCGCACGCGTTTGCACGCCTTCCGAAGGGGGAGACAGTCCATGAGAGTCATTCTTGCCTGCGCCGCAGCCGCGGTCGCGGTGACGTTCGCCGTCCCGGCCGCCGCGCAGGCGCAGCGGCCGCAGATCGCCACCACCAAGGTCGACGGCACCGAAGGCGTCTACATCTTCCGCAATGGCAATCATCAGTCGATGTTCATCGTCACCAAGGACGGCGTCATCGCCACCGATCCGGTTGCCTACGGACGTCCGACCGGCGGACAGCAGTACGTCGACGAGATCAAGAAGGTCACCGACAAGCCGATCAAGTACCTGATCTACAGCCACCACCACTTCGACCACATCGCGGGCGGCAAGGCGTTCAAGGACGCCGGCGCGCGCGTGATCGCGCACAAGAACGCGACCGCGCGGCTGAAGGTGCTGAAGGATCCGCACACCGTGATGCCGGACGAGTCGATCGGCGACAAGAAGACGATCAAGCTCGGCGGCACGACGCTCGAGCTCGCCTATCTCGGGCTCAACCACTCCGACTCGACTTTGGTGATGCGGCTGCCGAAGGAGAAGATCGTGTTCATCGTCGACACGATCCCGGTCGGCGCGTTCCCGGGCCGCGGCTTCATCGACATCTATCCGCTCGAGACCGAGAAGTTCATCGAGAAAGTGATCGCGATGGACTGGGAGCGCATGATCCCCGGCCATCCCGGCCCGAACGACCGGCTCGGCACCAAGGACGACGCCAAGGCGGTGCTGACGCTGATGCAGGAAGCATCCGCCGCGATCAAGACCGAGGCGCAGGCCGGCAAGTGCTGGGATGCGGTCGAGAAGGACTTCAAGATGGAGAAGTACGCGACCCTGCCCGGTTACGCCAACGGCCTGCCGATGGTCGCGCGCCGCTACTGCGCGCTGTGGGGCCGCGGGGCCTGAGCCGCCTTACCTCTTTCTTGCGACATGACGCGGCGGCGCTTTTCGCGCCGCCGTTTTCCGTCGCGCGCCGCGCCGCTAGTTCTGCCCCTTCGCGTTCGGAAAGAACACCTGCTTGCCGCCGATCTTGAACTGCGCGATCACCGCCTGCCCCTCATCGGACGCGAGCCAGTCCGCAAACCGTGCGCCGGCGGCCGGATCGAGGTTTGGATACTTCTGCGGATTGACGACGATCAATTCGTATTGATTGAACAGGCGCGGGTCGCCTTCGACGATGACTTGGCCTTTGCGCTGGTCCGGGTGTGCCAGCCATGATCCCCGATTGACCAGGACGTAACCGTTGA
>DATEKY010000771.1:0-6957 GCA_035277225.1 Xanthobacteraceae bacterium | reverse complement strand
GTGCTGCCGCCGCGGCTGGCGCGCGCGATCGTCGCCTATTCGGAGAAGCGCGGCTGGCTCGGCAAGGTCTATTTCGGCATGGAGCTGAAAACCACCACCGTGTGGGGCTACGCGCGCTTCTGGGCGCTGGCGAAGCTCAAGCGCCTTCGCCCGAAGAGCTGGCGCTATGCCGAGGAGCAGGCCGTGATCGAGGCCTGGCTCGCGCGCATCGTGGCGGCGGCGCGGCTCTCGGCCGATCTCGCGCTTGAAGTCGCCGAGTGCGCGCGCCTGATCAAGGGCTACGGCGACACGTGGAAGCGCGGCTTTGCCAATTATCAGACCATCGAGGCGCGCGTGATCCTTCCTGTGCTGGCCGGGCGTATCCCGGTTCGCACCGGTATCGACGCGGTCGCGTCGGCCCGTGCCGCCGCGCTGCTCGATCCAGAGGGTGAAAGCCTGGCGAAAGCGCTCGCCGCGATCGACGCGCAGGTGGCGCTGCCCATGGCGGCGGAGTAGCGAGGACCTTCATCCTGAGGAGCGCCGCATCGCGGCGCGTCTCGAAGGATGGCCACAGCCACCTTCGCTCGCCGCCGTCCTTCGAGACGGCTGCTTCGCAGCCTCCTCAGGACGAGGTCGGAGCTACTTTCCCTCGCTCACCTGCTTCAGTTGCACCAGGCCGCGCTCGACGTCCGGCCCCAGCATCTTCTCCATGTTCATCACCAGGCAGATCGCCTTGCTGATGAAATTATGCGTCCCGCTCATGGTCCAGATCACGTTGGTCTGATTGCCTGCCGGCGAGAAGATGAAATCCGTGCGGCTCGAACCCTCGAACGGCTTGACGAAGTCGGTGCGCGTCGCGACGCGCTCGTTCGGCTTGCTCTCGGTGATGGTCATGGTGCCAGCGCCGACCTTGTCGTTGCCGTCCCATTTGAACGAGGCGCCGACGCCGGCCTGCGGGCCTTCGAACGTGATCTTCGCGCTCGGATCGAGCTTGGCCCAAGGCGACCAGTCGTCCCACCTGCGCAGGTCGTTCACCTTGGCGAACACCGTCTCGGCCGGCGCTGCGATGACGGTCGAGCGTGTCAGGCGATAGTCGTCCGGCTGCAGCCAGACGACGACAGCGGCGGCAGCGGCGAGCAGCACGAGGCCGACGGCAAGCCGTTTCAGGAAGCGCATGGAACGAGTCCGGGGTTTCGAGCGGGTACCCGCATATCCCGGGAGTCGGCTGGCGGGTCAAGCGGAATGGAACTCTCCCGGTTCCCCTGCGTTGCCCATCGTTCCGGCACATGAGAACCCCATGAACCAGCACGTAAAGCCGGGCAAATCCGAGCGCACCGAGCACGGCCTGACCCTGACCGAGCCGCAGCCCCTGTCCGGCATTCCGGCGGTGTGGCGGCTGGCCGCGCTGGTCTCGACCCTGGTGATGGGCGGGCTCGCGATCGTCGCGGCGCTGTACCTCGGCCGCTCGATCCTGCTGCCGGTGGTCGCGGGTCTCATCGTCGGCATCACGCTCGCACCGGCGGTGAACGTCGGCTCGCGCCTGGCCATTCCACAACCCGTCTCGGCGGTGCTCGTGGTGCTCAGTGTCGTCGCCGTGATCGGGCTGCTTGTCACATTCTTCGCCGCGCCGCTCGGCGAATGGATCTCGCGCGCGCCGGAGATCGGGGTCGCCGTGAAGGGCAAGCTGCGCGTGCTCGACTATCCGATCGCGGTGCTGCACGACATCAAGGAAGCGATCATGCCGCCCCCCGCGACCGGGCAGACCGTTTCGGTCGAAGCCAATCCGGCCGAAATCGTCGGCGCCGCGCTTGCCGCGATCACGCCGGCGGTCGGCCAGTTCGTCGTGTTCTTCGGCACGATGGTGTTCTTCCTCGCGACCAACGCGGCGCTGCGCCAGCAGTTGGTCATCGCATTCGTCACGCGCAACGCGCGGCTGCGAATGCTGCGCATCTGGAACGATATCGAAGACAATCTGGTGGGCTACGTCGGCGTGGTCACGGCCATCAACGTGGCGCTCGGCGCGGTGACCACCGTGATGCTCTACCTCGTCGGCTTCCCCAATCCGGTGACCTTCGGCCTGCTCACGCTGGTGCTCAACTACATCCCGTATATCGGGCCGGCGATCGTCGCGCTGGTGCTGTTCGGCGTCGGCGTGGTGGCGATGCCATCGCTCGCCCATGCGGCGCTCGCGCCTGCGCTGTTCGTCGCGATCGCGACCCTGGAAGGCCACTTCATCACGCCCAGCATCGTCGGGCGCCGCCTCACCATCAGCCCGTTCCTGGTGTTCCTCGCGCTCGCGTTCTGGACCTGGCTGTGGGGACCGATCGGCGCGTTCCTGGCGATGCCGCTGCTGATCATGTCGTTCGTGGTCCTCGGCCACCTTTTGCCGCGCGACGAAGGCACGCTGCCGGGTTGATCGGCGCCAACTGGAACCTTGCCGGTTTGGGGGCGTTTCCCGCAAAACAGGAGTGTCACATGGCTACCGCCGCTTCGTCCGCGTCCGCATCCAGGGCCAACGGCACGACACCGGGGGACATCGAGAAGCAGCTCGAAACGATCCGCGACGATATTTCCCAACTGACAACCCAGGTGGCTGACCTGATCAGCCAGACAAAGGATACCGCAATGGCTCAAGTCCGATCACAGGTCCGCGGCGCCAAGGCGCAGGCGGATTCCATGCTTTCCGACGCGAAGGAGCAGGGCCGCGAAGCAGTGGATGCGTTCCGCGACGTCGCCGACACGTTCGGCGATGCGATCGACGATTCGCTGAAGCGCCGTCCCTACGCCACGCTGGCGATGGTCGCCGGCATCGGCTTCTTGTTCGGCGCCGCCTGGCGGCGCTGAGCGGGATCGAGGGGACGCAGGTGTTCGACCGGCTGATCGCGACCTTAAAGACCGAATACCAGTCGCTCATGACCACGCTGATCTGCGCGGTGGTCGCGGGCGTGGCGGGCGTCGTCGGCATCCTGTTCGTCGGCATCGCGATCTTCGTGTGGGCGTCCAACGCTTACGGCACCCTGCAGGCGTGCATCGCGATGGCGGGATTTTTCCTCGTCGTCGCGCTGATCGCGATCGCGGTCCTGCTCTATGCGCGCAGCGCAGCGCACAAGCGCGCGGCAAAACGCGCCGAGCTGGAGCGGCGCGAGCGCGAGGAGGCGGCGAAGAACGCGCCGCCGGTCTGGATGGACCCGGCGCTGATCCCGAAGCTGTTGCCGATGGTGCTGCCGGTCGCGCTGAAGGCCGGCCAGATCGGCATCCGCCACCGCGGGCTTCTGCTCGCGGCGCTCAGCTCGGCGATCGTCGGCTGGGGCCTGCTGCGCGAGCGCAATGCCGCGGCGGACGAAGAGATGCCGGCCGCCGAGCAGCCAGCGGAGTAGCGCATGATCCCGAAAAGTGGGTGCCGGTTTTCGGATAAGATCATGCGCCAGAGAAACTAGCACACCGTATTGTATCGCTCGACGCAGCTGCGCAGCACCTCGTCGCCCGGCCGCTTCCACCAGTTCTCGGCGGAAAAGATCTCCACCTCCTGATGGCCGTGGAAGCCGGCGCCCTCGACCATACGGCGGATGGGGGGCAGGTCGATCACGCCGTCGCCCATCATGCCGCGATCGAGCAGCAGGTCTTTGGTCGGCACCAGCCAGTCGCAGATGTGATGCGCGAGGATGCGTGCGCCGGCGCGCTTGATCTGCGCGGCGAGGTTCGGGTCCCACCACAGATGATAAACGTCGATCGCGACGCCGACGCCCGATCCGAGAGCGTCGCACAGGTCGAGTGCTTCCGAGAGCAGCGAGATGCAGCCTCGGTCCGCCGCATACATCGGGTGCAGTGCCTCGATCGCGAGCGGCACCTTCGCGGCCCGCGCATGCGGCAGCACCGCCGCCATGCCGTCGCCGAACATCTGCCGCGCCGCTTTGATGTCGCGCGAGCCTTTCGGCAGCCCGCCGCCGATCAGTATCAGGCAATCCGCGCCGATCGCCGCCGCCTCGTCGATCATCTTCTTGTTGTCGTCGATCGCGGCCTGACGGCCGGCCGCGTCGGCGGCGGGGAACAATCCGCCGCGGCAATAGCCGGTGACCTTCAGTCCGTTCGACCGGATGATGCGCGCGGCCTCGTCGAGCCCGGCCGCCTGGATGTGGTCGCGCCACGGCGCGATCGCCGTGATGCCGTGCTTCAGGCACGCCTCGACGCCGTCCTTCAGGCCGAACTGCTGGCGCACGGTCGCGAGGTTGATCGAGAGGCCGTCGGTTTTCATTCTCATTCCTTCGCGGGCGAAGCCGCCATCGCGGCAAAGTCCGGCATCGGCCCGACCGCCAGTCCCGGCGTATCCAGCGAGCCGATCGCGATCGCGCCATCGCGGATCGTCACGCGCACAGTGTGGCCCGCCCGATGATAAAGGTCGGGATGCGCCGCGAGGAACGCATCCTGCTCGGCCTGCGGCACGCGCGTCATGCCATCCACGTAATGATGCCCGTTGCGCTCGACGTGCGTGGCACCGATCAGCGTTGCGAGCGCGAGATCCTGCTGCACCGCGACGCCGGCCTGCGTGGTGAGATCCTCAGCCGACATGAAATAGCGGCCGCCATCCTCGCCGTTCCACTTCTCGATCCGCGCGCGGTTGATCAGCGCGCGATAGAAGCCCTTGCACGACTTTGACGAGATGCCGCGATAGCCGAGCGCGCGGGCGCGCGGGAAGGTTTCGACGTCGGCGTCCGACTCGTCGATCTCGATCGGCACCTCGTTCGATAGCGCCCTGACCGGCGCCGAGAGGGCGCGGTCGCGTGCGATCGGCTGTTCGATGAAGATGATCGAGGATTTGAGCCGGGCGAGGCGCGGCTCTTCGCCGATGCGGCGCCACAGCGCGGTGACTTCCGCGATGTCGTGATACTGCTCGTTGCCGTCGAGCGTCGCCTGGTACGGCTGGCCGCGGTCGATCACCGCAGCGATGCCGGCGAGCCGCTCGATGTCGGCATCGATCTGGCCCGCGACCTTCAGCTTGTAATAGCGGTGGCCGTAAGCCGCGACGACCTCTTCGAGGCTTTCCGGCAATCCATCGTCGATCCGCTGGCCGTTGGTCTCCGCGCGCGTCAGCGCATCGACCAGCCCGACGGTGTGGCGCGCGTGGATCGATTGCGCCGGAGTGAGGCTGTCGAACAGCTTGCCGAAATCGAAGCCCGCAAGATCGGTCGCGGTCGTGGCGTCGAGCCCGAGCCGGTTGGCTTTCACCAGCGAAAACACCGATGCGCCTTCCAGCCGTCCCAACGCATCGATGATGGCGCGATCGATCAGCGCAAGCCCGAACGACGCGACCAGTCCGTTCAATCCCACCTTGGCGCAGGCGTCGTGATGCGGCCCGTCGACGGCTGCGGATAATCCGAACGGCGTATGGCGGCCCGCAGCGAGCAGCGCGCTGCGTGCCATCGCGAGCGAGGTCCGCAACTGCTCGAAATTGTCCTCGTTCGACAGGCTCGCCGATTTGTCGAACCATTTCGGCGCCAGAATCTCGGCCGCGACGCCATCGCCCTCGCGTCCGTCGGCGAGCTTGATGCGCGCGCGCACGAAGACCTGCGGCGCCTCGCGCAAGGTGACCACGCCAAACCGGAACGGGAGGCGCAGCTTTACCGGCCGCTCGAAGAAATCCGCCGCGATCAGCGAGAGTTTGGTCATAGGGCTTCCATGATGCCGCGAATATAGCCGATGCCGCGCGCCGCGCAGGTCGGACCGTCGGGCGTATAGACGAAAGGTTCGATCGCGGCGTTGCCCTGGTATCCGCTGTCGCGCAAAGCCGCGAGGATCGGGCCGAACTTCAGCGCGCCTTCGCCCGGCCCGCGCCGGTTCGGATCATTGAAATGGACGTGTGCGATCAGCCCGCTCGGCAGCCAGCGCCTGACCAGCGCGTCGACCGGCTCGGCTTCGCTCTGCCCCGCCGCCGAGCAGTCGATCATCGTGCGCAGCGCCGGATTGCCGATCGCGCGCACGATATCGGCGGCTTCCTGCACGGTGTTGACGAACGCGGTCTGGTTGTGCGCCAGCGGCTCGACGCAATAGGTGATGCCCGCGGCCTGCGCTGCATCCGCCACGCCGGCGAAGCACGCGATCCCCCGCCGGCGTCCGTCTTCCTCGTGGCCTGGCTCCAGCTTCCGCTGATCCGGCGAGCCGTGCACCATGATCTTGCCGCCAAGCTCCGCGCACAGCCCGCACAGCGCGCGCATCACCTCGATCGTGCGTCGGCGGACCCCATCATCGGCCGATGTGATCGACAGCCCGGCCGGTGCGCGCAGCACATAATGCAGCCCGGTGATCGCGATTCCGGCATCGCTCGCGGCGCGCCGCAGCTCCGCGATGCGCGTGCCGCTCAACGTCGTCGGATCCTCTGCGAGCGTCATGGGCGCGATTTCGAGCCCGTCATAGCCGAGTGCGGCCGCCGTCTCGCACTGGCGCTCGAACGAAAGCTCGCCGATTACCTCGTTGCAGAGCGAAACGCGCATGTCAGCTCGCGCTGCGCCTCGACCACACACGCGCGAGCAGGGCGTCGCGGCCGCGCAGCATCAGGTCGTTGATGGTTTTCACGTTGGTGACGAAGGTCCACAGCACGAGCAGCGCCAGCACGGCGGAGAGCGGCCGGGTGAAGAACGGCAGGATGTCGCCGTCGCCGAGCACCAGCCCGCGCCGCAGGTTCTTGTCGAGGATGTCGCCGAGCACCAGGCCGAGCACGAAAGGCGCGGCCGGATAGCCGTACTGCCGCAAGATGAAGATCAGCACGCCGAAGCCGAGCATGGTGTAGACGTCGAACAGCCGCGACGACAGCGAATAGGAGCCGATCACGCACAGCACGAAGATGATCGGCATCATGATCGAGCGCGGAACCTGGGTGATCTTCAACAGCGGCCTGATGAAGAACAGGCCGAAGAACAGGATGCCGAGCGTGGAGAACAGCACCATCGCGACGACGTCGTAGACGAATTGCGGGTTCTCGACCAT
>DATEKY010000770.1:0-9498 GCA_035277225.1 Xanthobacteraceae bacterium | reverse complement strand
TCCTCGCTCTGCATCACGACGTCGAAATTGAGGTCGTCGATCAGGCCGATCAGCAGGTTGGTGAGTTGCTCGTGCGCGCGGAACACCTTGGTGAGGCGCTCCATCTCGCTTTCACCGCCGCTGCGCGCCTTGAAATCGGTCAGCTTCGCAAGGTCGCGCACCCGCTCCTTCAACGGCTCGAACTTCGTGCCGGGCGGCAGCTTTGCGAGATGCTTCTCGGCGCGGCGCGCGGAGGCGGTGAAGCGGTCTTCGAGCATCGCCAGGATGCCGGGCGAGGAGGTCAGCGCGCCGGCCGTCAGCAGTCCGGTGACCAGATTGGTCTCGGCGCCGACCTCGACCATCGCCTGCATCACCTGCATGCCGCCCTGGATCAGCGTGCGCACGATGATGTCGCCGCTCTGGCCGACATCCTCGGCGGTGGTGACGACCTCGAAATAGGAATCGTCCACGATCGGGGTGAGCTTGTCGCTGATCTTCGCGTGCACCTTGTGCAGCGCGTCGATGCGCGCGTCGAGGCGCTCGCTCAGCGCGGTGCGCTCGGAGATCGCCTTTTCCAGCGCCGCCAGGTTCTCCTTCAGCTTCTTCGCCATCGGTTCGGCGATCGTGACGCCGCTGCTGTCGCCCTGACCGGCGCGCAGCCGGTCGAGGATCGCGTCGAGGTCACGCGAGCGCGTCGCGATCTGCGCGGCGATCAGCTTGCGGTCGTCCGAGGTCTTGGCCGACACGAAGCGCGCCGCGGCGGCGGAGATTTCTCCCGACGCCACCGAGAGGCGCAGCGCGTCGGTCATCATCGGGACCTCGCGGCTCTGCACCCGCGCAAATCCGCGCTCGGTGTCGGAGAACGACATGATCGCGACCGCGGCCGCCACCACCGTCATGATGGCCACCACGCCGAAGGCGATCTGCAGCTTGAATTTTATGCCGAACGTCCCGCGCGAAGAATTCTCACTCATCGATCCACCCCAGCCCCATGAGCATGATCCAGGAGATCACGCTCTGCCAATAAGTCCCCCCGGAATCCGCACGCCGGACCCGCATGGAGCCCGGCGCGCCGCCTCAGTCCGATGTCGCGCCAGCTCAGTTGGCCGACATCTTCACCAGCTTCTCGATCGACTTGAACGTCCCGTCCGCCTGGATGACGGTCATGAACACCTTGTCGAGCCCTTCGTTCTTGGTCGCGCTGAACGTCATCGGCAGGCCGCCGATGTCGAACGAGCCGGTCTCCTTGATCGCCTTGATCAGGCCGGCGCGCGTCACGTCCTTGCCGGCTTTCTCGAGCGCCGCGATCGCGAGGCGGCCGACCAGGTAGCCTTCGAGCGAGACGAAGTCCGGCTCGGCCTTCGGGTCCGCGGCCTTGATCGCCGCCTGATAGTCAGCGACGACCTTCAGCGACGCATCCCACGGGAACGGCACCACCTGGCTGACGATCACGCCGGTGCCTTCGGGGCCGAGTTCCTTGGCGAGCGCGCCCGCGCCGACGAACGAGATGTTCACGAACACCGGCTTGAACTCGATCTTGCGCGAGAGCTTGATGAACTCGGCGACCGGCTTGTAGGCGCCGACGATCACGACCGCTTCCGGGTCGGCGCGCTTCAGTGTCAGCAGGCCGGTTTTCACCGCGACGGTGTTGCGCTCGTAGGTCGCCTCGGTGACGATCTCCATCTTGCGCTTGTCCATCGCCTTCTTGAAGCCGGAGAGGCCGGCGCGGCCGAACGCGTCGTCCTGGTAGAAGATCGCGATCTTGGAGATCTTCAGATCCTCGGTGAGGTGCTTCACCCAGGCTTCCGTTTCGGCGTCGTAGCTCGCGCGGACGTTGATGACGTTCTCGAACTTCGGATTGCGCAGGAAGCCGGCGCCGGTGAACGCGCCGATGAACGGCACGTTGGCGGCGGTGGCGATCGGCTGGGTCGCGGCGGAGGTCGGCGTGCCGACCGGGCCGATCAGTCCGAATACCTTCTCGTCCTCGATCAGCTTCTTGGTCGCCGTGATCGAGCGGTCCGGCTCGTAGCCGTCGTTCATGCTGATCAGCTTGATCTTGCGCCCGTGTACGCCGCCCTTGGCATTGATCTCGGCAAACGCTGCACCGAGGCCGGCCTTCATGCCGAGCCCGAGCGCGGAGGCCGGGCCTTCCAGCACCGCGGCTTGTCCGAACACGATCGTATCGGCGCTGACGCCGTCTTCGGCAATGGCCGTACCTGCAATAAGCGTCGCACCAAGCGCGACGGCTGCGGCGAAGCTTCCGCGAGGCGAAATGCGCATGACGATTCTCCCCAGGCTCAGAGGCGGTGGTCCGTCGCCTGGAAAGATGCGAGAATCCAGTAAAAGAAGGCTTAATAATCAGTTGCGGCGCATGCGGATACTCACGTCGCCATTGTGTACCACAGTTGTCGACAAGTGCTGTGAAGACGATAGTCAGTTGATCTAAAGTCGCCGCGAAGTAATCTGTTGCCGCCGCTTGCACTGCCCGAATCTAGAATTCTTTGGGTTCCACCGTGCGTAGATGTGCTGGCAATATACTCCGCCTTCACGCCGCCCGTTGTTTGAGAGTTGCTGGCCGGTCTGGTGCGCCTTGCCGCCCCAAGGGCGGTGCGATACCAACCGCGGACCTTCCCCCGGAACCAGCCCGTGTCGAACGACAAGCAGAACAAGCTGAAAGCGCGCCTGCCGCGCGGCCTCGCCGACCGCGGCCCGGCCGAGATCGCCGCGACTCGGCGCATGCTCGAGACGATCCGGCGCGTCTACGAGCGCTACGGCTTCGAGCCGGTCGAGACGCCGATGATCGAGTACACCGACGCGCTCGGCAAGTTCCTGCCCGACCTCGACCGGCCGAACGAGGGTGTGTTCTCGTTCCAGGATGATGACGAGCAGTGGATGAGCCTGCGCTACGATCTGACCGCGCCGCTCGCGCGTTACGTCGCCGAGAACTTCGACGCGCTGCCGAAGCCCTATCGCAGCTACCGCGCCGGCTACGTCTATCGCAACGAGAAGCCCGGGCCGGGACGCTTCCGCCAGTTCATGCAGTTCGATGCCGACACGGTGGGCTCGGCCTCGATGGCGGCCGACGCCGAGGTTTGCATGATGATTGCCGACACGATGGAGGAGCTGGGGATCCCGCGAGGCAGCTACATCGTGAAGGTGAACAATCGCAAGGTGCTCGACGGCGTGATGGAGGCGATCGGGATCGGGGGTGAAGAGCACGCGGTGACGCGTCTGACCGTGCTGCGCGCGATCGACAAGCTCGACAAGTTCACGGAAGACGACGTGCAACTTCTTCTCACGAAAGGCCGCAAGGATCAGTCGGGCGACTTTACCAAGGGCGCCGGTCTCTCGGACGAGAACGCCCGGCGCGTTCTCAGCCAGCTACGTCACGACGGCGCTAAGGAAAGTTTGGGCGATACGCACAAGGCAGGCGTCGACGAACTGGACGCCATTGCGAAACTCGTGACCGCTGCAGGATACGATGAGGCGCGCATCCGCATCGATCCCTCCGTCGTCCGCGGTCTCGAATATTACACCGGCCCCGTCTTCGAAGTTGAGCTGACCTTCCCGGTCGAGGGCGAGGACGGCAAGCCGGTGCGCTTCGGCTCGGTTGCGGGCGGCGGGCGCTATGACGGACTGGTCGGGCGCTTTCGCAGCGAGGCGGTGCCGGCGACCGGCATCTCGATCGGCGTGTCACGTTTGATGGCGGCGCTGCAGCACCTGAAGAAAGTCGACACGCAGCCGGAAGCGGGACCCGTCGTCGTCACGGTGTTCGACCAGGACCGCATCGCCGACTATCAGAAGATGGTCGCGGCGCTGCGCAACGCGAACATCCGCGCCGAGCTTTATCTGGGCAGCGGGAAGTTCGGCGCGCAGATGAAATATGCCGACAAGCGCGGCAGCCCATGCGCCGTCATCCAGGGCGGCGATGAGAAGGCCAAAGGCGAGGTGCAGATCAAGGACCTGATTTTCGGGGCGTCGATCTCACAGATCAAGGACCGCGACGAATACAAGGCCGCGCAGGCCAAGGCGCAGTACGCAGTGCCCGAAGACCAACTGGTCGAGGAAGTGCGCAAGCTGCTCGCCAAGCACGGCGTGACGTGGAGCTGAGTTCGAGCCGCAGGCTCGGTGCGCTCCCTCCCGGAGGGGGGTCGGAGTTTGAGGCTCCGTATGTACCTCAATGATGGACCCCCACCCCTAACCCCTCCCCACAAGGGGGAGGGGAACAGACCGAGCGTGTGACTCTCTCCAACGCGCTTCGGCGACTCCGATCTGCGCGGAACGAAGGCAACGCTCGCCCGTTAGCGCCGGCCCGATTTGTGCAATGCTTGGCCCATGAAGCTTCTCACCGTTCGCCACGCCACCACCTATCGCTATTCGGCTCCCGTCACCTTCGGCCAGCACCGGCTGATGCTGCGGCCGCGCGACAGCCATGACCTGCGCCTGGTCGGCGCCGAGCTGTCGCTCTCGCCGCCGGGGACAGTGCGCTGGGTGCACGACGTGTTCGGCAATTCGGTCGCGCTGGTCGATTTCAACGAGCCGGCGGCCGAGCTCAGGATCGTGTCCGAACTCGCCATCGAGCGCTATGCGCTGGCGCGGCTCGACTTTCCGATCGCGCCGGAGGCGGAGAGCTATCCGTTCATGCATTCGGCCGACGACCGCTCCGATCTCGGCCGCCTGCGCGAACGGCACTATCCGGATGCGCGCTGCGTGGTCGAGGAATGGGCGCGGCAGTTCATCCTCGAGACGCCGGCCAACACCTTCAACCTGCTCGCCACCATGAACGCCGCGATCCGCGGCTCGTTCGAATACCGCGCGCGCGAGGAGGAGGGCACGCAAACGCCGATCGAGACCATCGAGAAGAAAAGCGGCACCTGCCGCGACTACGCGCTGCTGTTCATCGAGGCGGCGCGCTCGCTCGGCTTCGGCGCGCGCTTCGTCACCGGCTATCTCTACGATCCCTCGCTCGACGGCGGCGACGCGATGCAGGGCGCCGGCGCGACGCACGCCTGGGCCGAGATCTATCTGCCCGGCGCCGGCTGGGTCGAGTTCGATCCGACCAACGGCCTGGTCGCGGGCGAGAACCTCATTCGCGTGGCGGTGACGCGCGACCCCGCGCAAGCCATACCGATCGGCGGCACGTTCGCCGGCGAGGCGGACTATCTCGGCATGGAGGTCGAGGTGACGGTGCGCGCGGAAGCGCGCTAGAGCATGATCCCGAAAAGCATGTCCTCGACCCCGATCGGGGATGGGCACCGGTTTTCGGAAAAGATCATGCTCCACAAATAATCTCTAGAACTTCACATTGGCGAAGGCGCGCACGCCCGCGCCCGGCATCAGCACCTCGTTCTTGGTGTAGGAGACGTGATTGCGGATGTCTTCGTTCAGCAGATTGTTGCCGACGAGGCCGAGCGTCACCTCGCGCGGCATACCGGCCTGCGCGTTTGCGAATTTCTGCGTGTAGCTCAGCTCTGCCTTGAGCAGGTTGTAGCCCGCGGTCGGCGTCTCGTTCGGCGCAACGTCATTCTGCGCAAACGCGTGGATCAGGCTGACGCGCGCGAGCCAGTGCGAGTCGCGATAGAATACGCCGCCGCCGAGCCGCATCGGCGTGATGCGCGGCACGTTCGTGCCGTCGGTGAAGGTCGCGCGCACGACGTCGAACTGGCCTTCCACGCCCCATACGCCGGCGAGCACCTTCGCGACGTCGTATTGCGCCTGCAACTCGCCGCCGCGGAAGATCGCGTCGCGCTGCGAATAGACCGCCTGGTTCAATTCGCCTGCCGGATTGCTGCAGCTGTCGAAGTCCTCGTCGCACATCACGCCGGTGAGGCGGCGGAAGATGAAGCCGGAAAAGCGCGTGTAGTAGGCGGTGGCCTCGAAGCGCAGCGGACCGGTCGCGCGGCGCAGGCCCACCTCGACCGAGTTGGCGACTTCGATATTCAGGTTCGGGTTGCCGATGTCGAAGGTCGCGGTCGCGTCATGCGGGCCGCGCGAGAACAACTCGGCCGGCTTCGGCGCGCGCTCGACCCGCTGCGCCGTGACGCTGGCGACGAGATCGTCGGGGAGATTTTGAATGAGGCCGACGCTGACGCTCTTCGGCGTGAACGCGAGATTGCGCGGGCTGGCGATCAGCGGATTTCCGTCAGGCAGGACGTCCGCCGGGAAATCCGGCGTCGTGCCGTTGAGGTGCACGTGCTCGATGCGGCCCGCGATCTGCGCCTTGGTCCATTCCGAGAACTTGAACTCGTTGAAGATGTAGCCCGCGACTCGCGCGTTGTCGTTCGGTGCGAACAGGCCGCTCAACGGCCCCGGTGTATCGCCGGGGGCGTCGAGCTTTTGCCGGCCCGCCTGCACCCCGAGAGCGGTGGTGAGCGCCGCGAAGCGCAGATCGAACGGCATCAGTTGCAGTTCCACCCGGCCTTCGTGTTCCTTGTTGGTGAAGGTCTGGCGAACGCCGTCGGTCGAAACATCGAGCGGGTCGGCGAGCCCAAGCTCGTTATGCTTGTAATCGGTGTAGCCGTACCAGAAGCGCACCGCATCGATCCCGCCCGCTTGCGGGCGGTACTCGCCCTTGCTGGTGAACTTGGTCTCGCGTGCGTCGATGCGCGTGCGATGCGCCGCGCCGTCGAGGCCGGGGATCGCATAGAGCGCGTTGTTCTGCGTGATGGCGGCGCCGGCGAAGCCCTGATCGAAAATATATGAGCCGCCGAGCGATGCGCCGTCGGTTCGTACCCACGAGTTCGGCTGAACCCCGCCCGGGATGCGGTAATCGCCGGCCGTGCGGCCGAACGCGTCGGCGTGGATCGCGACATTGCCGGCGGCGGCATCGGCGAGCACGCCGCCTTCGCGGCCGTTGTCCACGCTCGTCAGCGCGCCGCGCGTTTCACCGCGCACGCAGGGCGCGCCGCAGGGGAGGCGATCCGGGATGCGGTTGTTGGTCGAACTCACCACGCCGCCGATCGATTGCGAGCCGTAGCGCAACGTCGCGGGACCGCGGATCACTTCAACCTGGTCGCTCGCGAGCGGCGTGACCGGAACGAAGTGATCCTCGCCGAGATCCGACACGCCGCCGGCTCCGACGCCGTTCTCCACGATGCCGACGCGATTGACGTCGAGCCCGCGGATGATCGGCCGCGACGACGCGCCGGGCGCGAAGCTCGATCCGGTGATGCCGGGCCTGGAAAACAGGAGATCGCCGAGCGTGCTCGACGGCGCGCGGCGCAGTTCCTCGTTCGGGACCACCGCGACGGTGGCGAACTGGTCTGTGACGATCGGCAAGGCGCCGATGAGCGAGGGCGACGGCGTCACCACCAGCAGCGGAGCAACGGGCTCTGTGGGCGCCTGCGGTGCCGGTCGCGGCCGGACGATCGGGCTCGGCGCCGTCACGGTGATCGCCGGCAGCGCGGTTTGCGCCGCGGCCGGAAGCACGCCGCAGATCCAAAGGAGTGCCAGACCACATCCCTGCCGGAGTCGCGTCATGCCTACCCCCAAACGAGCGCTGTAACAACATTACGTTATATTATAACATTACATGTTACAAACGAAGTTTTGGCAGAACGAACCCATTGGTCTGCGGAGGCTACAAATGCGGGCCCGCCGCCGCGTTAAGCCCGGCCGCCGATCGCGGTCGAAACTTTTACCCCTCCCGTGCTACAGCCCCCGCCGAAACGAACCGAACGGCCATGACCAACGCCACCACAGGACCCGACGCCCGCGCCGAGGCGCTGGTCGCGCATTACGAGCGCGCCGGCTACGCCCGCGTCGCGCCGTCGATCCTGCAGCCGGCCGAGCCGTTCCTCGACACCTCGGGCGAAGACATCCGCCGCAGGATGTTCCTCACCACCGATCCGGACGGCAACGAGCTCTGCCTGCGCCCGGACCTGACGATTCCCGTCTCGCGCGACTATCTCGCCTCGCCCGACGCCGGCGAGGCCGCCGGCTTCTGCTATCTCGGGCCTGTCTTTCGCCATCGCGGCGAGGCGCCGGCCGAGTTCGTGCAGGCCGGCATCGAGTCCTTCGCGCGCCGCGACACCGCCGCCGCCGACGCCGAGATGTTCGCGCTCGGGCTGGAAGCCACCGCGCATTACGGCATCGCCGCGCCGGAGATCCGCATGGGCGACGTCGGGCTGTTCGCCGCGCTGATCGCCGCATTGGATCTGGCGCCGGCCTGGAAGCGCCGCCTGGTGAAGGATTTCAACCGCAGCGGCTCGCTCGCGCACGACCTCGACCAGCTCACCGACCCGGCGGCGCTGGAGCGGCCGGACTATCAGGGCGTGCTCGCCGCGATGGCCGGCTCCGACCCGAAGGCCGCGCATGCGCTGGTCACCGATCTGCTCTCGATCGCCGGCATCAATGCGGTCGGCGGACGGAGCATCGGCGAGATCGCGGATAGGTTTCTCGAGCAGGCCGCGCTCGGCGCGAGCTCCGGCCTGCCGCGCGCGACGCGCGCGCTGATCGAGGAGTTTTTGGCGGTGAGCGGCGACCCCGACGAGGCGGCCGACGCGTTGCGCCAGCTCGCCGCCGAGAACGAGCTTGACCTTGCTGCCGCACTCGACCTGTTCGAGAGCCGCACCGGTTTCCTCGCCGCGCAAGGCGTCGAGGTCGCGCGCATCAAGTTCTCGACCGCGTTCGGGCGCGGGCTCGATTACTACACCGGCTTCGTGTTCGAGCTGCACGACCCCGAGCAGCGCGTCGCGCGTCAGCTGGTCGCCGGCGGGCGCTACGACGGGCTGCTGACGCGGCTCGGCGCGCACGAGCCGATCCCGGCTGTCGGCTTTGCGGTGTGGATCGAGCGCCTGAGCCGGATCGGAGCCGTGCCATGAGCGCGCCGTTCGTGCTCGCGGTGCCCTCGAAAGGGCGGCTGCAGGAGAACGCCGAGGCCTTCTTCGCGCGCGCGGGGCTCAGGCTCGTCAAGCCGCGCGGCGCGCGGGAATATCGCGGCGCGATCGCCGGCGTGCCCGGCGTGGAGATAGCGTATCTGTCGGCCTCCGATGTCACCGCGCAGCTTGCGCTCGGGGCCGTGCACTTCGGCGTCACCGGCGAGGACCAGATCCGCGAGACCATTCCGGACGCCGAGAAGCGCGTGGTGCTGATCGACCGGCTCGGCTTCGGCGAGGCGAATGTCGTGGTCGCGGTGCCGCAGGCCTGGATCGACGTGCGCACCATGGCCGACCTCGACGACGTCGCGACCGCGTTCCGCGCAACGCACGACCGCAAGATGCGCGTCGCGACCAAGTTCGTGAATCTCACGAGACAATTCTTCTCGCATCACGGCATCATCGACTATCGCATCGTGGAAAGCCTCGGTGCGACCGAGGGCGCGCCCGCGGCCGGCACCGCCGAACTGATCGTGGACATCACCACCACCGGCGCGACCCTGAGCGCGAACGGCCTGAAGGTGCTCGACGACGGCACCATGCTGCGCTCCGAGGCAAATCTGATCGCGGCGCGCGGCGCGGTGTGGGGCGCGGAGGAGCGCGAGATCGCGCGGCTCATCCTCGACCGCATCGCCGCGCAGGG
>DATEKY010000769.1:0-2530 GCA_035277225.1 Xanthobacteraceae bacterium | reverse complement strand
GCGACGTTCTGCTGCACCGTCATGTTCGGCCACACCGCGTAGCTCTGGAAGATCATCGACATCTGCCGCTTCTCCGGCGGCAGCGCGCCCGCGGGCGAGGACAGCAGCTCGCCGTTCATCTCGATCGTGCCGGCGGTCGGGTCGATGAAGCCCGCGATCATGCGCAATGTGGTGGTCTTGCCGCAGCCCGAGGGGCCGAGCAGCGAGACGAACTCGCCCTCGTTGAGCGTGAGATCGAGGCCCGCCACGGCGGGCGTGCTGCCGTAGTGTTTCTCGATGCCGCGCAGGACGAGCTTGCTCATGACGAGCGCACCATGAAGTCGCGGCCGATCGCGCGAAATCCAAGTGCCGCGATGATCAGCGTCGCGACCAGCAGGATCATGCCCAGCGCCGACAGCACCTCGAAATTGCCTTCTTCCGACAGGTCGAACAGCATCACCGAGATGACGCGCGTGTTGGGGCCAACCAGGAAGATCGCCGACGACAGTTCGCGCGTCGCCGGGATGAACACCAGGATCCACGCGCCCGCGAGGCTGCGCTTGAGCAGCGGCGCCAGAACTTTCCGGATCGCGAGCAGCCGGCTGCCGCCGAGGATGCGCACCGCTTCCTCCATCTCGGGATTGATGCTGCGCATCCCTGCCGCGCTCGACGTGTAGGCGATCGGCAGGAAGCGCGTAGTGTAGCCGAGGATCAGGATGGTGGCGGTGCCGTAGAGCGCGAGCGGCGGCGGCGCGTAGGCGGCGTAGAAGCCGATCGCCAGCACGATGCCGGGGATCACGAACGGCGCGAGGCACAGGAACGCCAGCACGTTGCTCCACGGCACCAGCCTGCGCGTCACCACGTAGGCGATGGCGAGCGAGAGGCCGATCGCCGCGAATGCCGTGACGCCGGAATAGACGAAGGTGTTGACGATCGCGTTCTGCGCCTGGGTCTGCTCGAACAGGATGTAGTGGAAGTTCTGCAGGGTGAGGTTATCCAGCGAGAAGCCGCGCCCCCAGGCGCGCGCGAACGCCGCCTGCGTCAGCACCACCATCGGCAGGAACACGGCGAGCGCGCAGACGAACAGCGCGTAGCCGAGCATCGCGAAGCGCCAGCGCCCGAGCCGCGTCACGCGCCGCTCGCCGCCCTTGCCGCTCACCGTGGTGTAGCCGCGCCGGCCGAGCAGCGCGCGCTGCAGCCAGAACATGAAGACCGTGATCAGCAGCAGCGGCATCGCGTAGGCGGCGGCCTGCTCCACCCGCACCGGGTATTCGAAGAATTGCCACAGTTGCGTCGAGACCACATGGAAGCGGGCGGGGAGCGCGATCAGCGCCGGCGCGCCGAACAGCGCGATCGCCTCGAGGAACGAGATGATCAGCCCGCCGATGATCGCCGGCAGCACCAGCGGCAGGGTGACGCGGAAGGTGGTGCGCAGGGTGCCGGCACCCAGGATGTTCGCGGCGTCCTCCATCTCGGACGACACCAGTTCGAGCGCGCCGGTGGTGAAGACGAAGACATACGGAAACGACGTGACCGCGATCACCACGATCAGCCCGGGCATCGAATAGACGTTGAACAGGCCGCTCTCGGCGCCGGTCAGCGCGATCCAGGCCTTGTTGAGCCAGCCGGCGTTCGGGCCGGCGAGCAGGATCCAGCCGATCGCGCCGAGATAGGGCGGGATGATGAAGGCGCCGAACACCATCAGGCGGATGAAGTTTTTCGCCGGCATGTCGGTGCGCGCGACCGCCCAGGCGAGCGGCACGCCGAACAGGCATGAGAGCACGGCGACGCCCGCGCCCATCTGGAGCGTATTCCACAGCGCCTGCAGGTGACGCGCGCGGCCGTAGGCCTCGATGTAATTGGCCCAGGTGAGACGCCCGGTCTCCGGCTCCTGGAAGCTCGAGATCACCAGCCGCACCATCGGCATCGCGATCAGGAAAACCAGAATGCCGATCATCACGAGCCACAGGATCATGCTCGGATCGGCGAAGCGGAAGCGACGCACGCGCGGCGCGGCTGTCACTGTGACCGGATCGAGTACGGTGGTCATTGCCGCATACTCGGTGTGTTCCCCTCCCCCTTGTGGGGAGGGGTTAGGGGTGGGGGTCCTTCGTGGGGCACCGGACGCGCCAAAACTCTCGACCCCCTCCCTAGCCCTCCCCCACAAGGGGGGAGGGAACAGACCGAGCCAGGTCGAACCAAATCAGGACCAACATCACACGCCGAACGTGTCGCGCCACTGCTTGATCACCTCGGGAATCCCCTTGGTGATCTCTTCCACCGTCGGGCGGATGGTCTTCACGTCCTTGGCGGACTTCGAGCCGGCGAGCGCCGCCACCTCGGGCCGCATCGACTCGTTGAAGTGCTTCACCCAGATCTGCGAGGCTTCGACGCTCAGCAGATATTCCATGAACAGTTTCGCGGCGTTCGGGTGCTTCACGCCCTTCATGATCCCGGACGGCGCGATGATCAGCACCGAGCCGTCGGTCGGATAGGTCATGGCGAGCGGGTTGCCCTTGGCGGCGCTCTCCATCGCGGTGCCGTTCGGGCC
>DATEKY010000768.1:0-7241 GCA_035277225.1 Xanthobacteraceae bacterium | reverse complement strand
CCGGCGCGTGCGCCGGCCTCCGAAATCCGCCAAGATGGCTGCGATTTCGGACGGAGGGATTCGTGTTGCGGAAACTGTTGCTGCTCGCGCTCGGCGCTGCCGTCGTCGGCGCGGCAGTCTTCTGGGTCGTCACCATCCCGGCAACTGTTCCGGCGAGCGCGCTCGGCGCGCACACCCCGAGCGCCGCGAACGGCAGGGAGATGTTTTATGCCGGCGGCTGCGCCGCCTGCCACGCGACGCCCGGACAGGACGACAAGCTGAAGCTCGGCGGCGGGCTCGGGCTGAAGTCGCCGTTCGGTACGTTCTACGTGCCGAACATCTCGCCCGACCCGAACGACGGCATCGGCAAGTGGAGCGAGGCGGATTTCGTCACCGCGATGCTGAAGGGGACCTCGCCGGACGGGCGGCACTACTTCCCGGCGTTTCCATACGCGTCCTATCAGCGCATGCGCATCGAGGACGTGCGCGACCTGTTCGCGCACATCAAGACGCTGCCGGCGGTGCAGGGGAGGGTGCGCGACCATGACGTGCCGTTTCCGTTCAATCTGCGGCGCGCGCTGGGGGGGTGGAAATTCCTGTTCCTCGACGGCAAGCCGTTCCAGCCTGACTCGTCCAAGTCCGCGCAGTGGAATCGCGGCGCCTATCTGGTGAACGCCCCCGGCCATTGCGCCGAGTGTCATTCGCCACGCAACCCGCTCGGCGGCATCGTCGAGAAGCAGCGTTTCGCCGGCGGGCCGAATCCGGAAGGCGAAGGCTGGGTTCCGAACATCACACAGCAGGCGCTTGGCGATTATTCTGCCGAGGACATCGCGCTTCTGCTCGAGACCGGCCGATCGCCCGACGGGGAGGCGCTCGGAGGCTCGATGATCCCCGTGATCCGCAACACCTCGCAGCTCTCCGCGGAAAGCCGCGATGCGATGGCGGCCTACGTCAAGTCGCTGCCGCCGGTGGACGGCCCGAAGAAGCCGGAGAAGAAGTAGCCAGCTTGTTCCAGGATCGCCTGAGCGTGCCGAACCGCCGTGCATGCGTTAGCATGCCCGCCCTTCCGTTCGGCCGAGTCGTCTCCACGCGATGAAAGTGAACATCCTCAAGGCCGTCCTGCTCAAGCTGGCGTCGGCGATGCTGTTCGCCGTCATGTCGGCGCTGGTGCGCTACGTCAGCGACGTGACGCCGCTCGGGCAGGTGGTGTTCTTCCGCTCGGCCTTCGCGATCATTCCGGTGGTGGTGATCTATGCGTGGCGGCGCGAGCTGATGAGCGCGGTGCGGACCTCGCGGCCGTTCGGGCATCTCGGCCGCGGCATGATCAGCGTGTCGGGCATGTTTTTCAATTTCGCCGCATTGGCGCGGCTGCCGATCGTCGACGTCACCACCATCACGTTCGCGGGGCCGCTGATCACCGTCGCGCTTGCGGCGATCTTCCTCAAGGAGCGCGTGCGCGTCTATCGCTGGAGCGCGGTCGCGGTCGGCTTCGTCGGCGTCATCGTGATGCTGTGGCCGCATCTCGATCTCGCGCGCTACACCAATGCGGCAGGCTCGGCGGCGACGCTCGGCGCGCTGTTCGCGCTGGCGAGCGCCTTCACCAATGCGGGCTCGGTGGTCCAGACCCGCAGGCTCACCGATACCGAGACCACCTCCTCGATCGTGTTCTATTTCTCGCTGTTCTGCACCATCGGCGGGCTGCTGACCCTGCCGCTCGGCTGGATCGTGCCGAGCGCGCCGCAGCTTGCCGCGCTGATCGCCCTCGGCGTCATCGGCGGGCTGTCGCATATCCTGCTCACCGAGAGCTACCGCCACGCTCCGGCCTCGCTGGTCGCGCCGCTCGACTACACCGCGCTGTTGTGGGCGTTCATCCTCGGCTACTGGTTCTTCGACGAGCTGCCGACCGCGACCGTCTATGTCGGGTCGGCGATCGTCGCGGGATCCGGACTGTTCGTGATCTGGCGCGAACGCCAGCTCGGACTGGAGCGCGCGCGGGCCCGCGCGGCATCCGGGCCGCCGACCGGCACGTAGTGCTCTATCCGAACGCCTTGAACGTGATGATCGTGCGGGTGTCCTGGATGCCGGGGATCACCTGCACCTTCTCGTTCACGAAATGGCCGATATCGGTCGAGTCCTCGACATAGAACTTGCACAGCAGGTCGAAATCACCCGCCGTGGAGTAGACCTCCGAGGCGATCTCGGCGTCCGCGATGGCGTTCGCCACCTCGTAGGATTTGCCGAGATGGCACTTGATCTGGACGAAGAACGGAACCATCGCGGATCTCCTTCAGAGCATGATCCCGAAAAGTGGATACCGGTTTTCGGAAAAGATCATGCTCCACCAAC
This sequence comes from Xanthobacteraceae bacterium, assembly GCA_035277225.1. Taxonomy (GTDB): domain Bacteria; phylum Pseudomonadota; class Alphaproteobacteria; order Rhizobiales; family Xanthobacteraceae; genus PALSA-894. The sequence goes on along the minus strand of DATEKY010000768.1, from coordinate 4,916 downwards.
AGGCCCAATCCAGCAAAATCGGGCCGCGCTGGCAAGGCGCGTCAATCGGCGACGATCAGGGCATCCAGCGCCAGCACCCGATCGGGATAGGCCACCAGCGGATTGATGTCGATCTCGCTGATCTCGGGACGCGACCGCATCAGTGCGGCGACGCACAGCACCGCGTCGGCGATCGCGCGGACGTCGACCGGCTCGGAGCCGCGGAAGCCGTGCAGCAGGCGCGCGCCCTTGAGCCGATCGAGCTCGGCGATAACGCCGTCGCGGGAAACGTCCGCCGGCATCAGCCGCACGTCGTCGAGCGCCTCGGTAAAGATGCCGCCGAGCCCGACCATGAGGACCGGCCCCCATTGCGGATCGCGCCGCGCTCCGACGATCAATTCGACACCGCGTGGCGCCATTTCCTCGACCAGCATGCCGTCGAGCGCAAGACCCGGCTGTTTGGCGGCGACGCTGTCGGACACGCGCTGCCACGCGGCGTCGAGCGTGTTGGCATCGGCGATGTTCAGCACGACGCCGCCGGCCTCGCTCTTATGCGCGAGCGCCGGCGCCTGGGCTTTGAGCACGACGGGATAGCCGATGCGTGCCGCGATCTCTTTGGCTTGCGCGACATCGCGCGCGAGCGCGCCGCGCGGAATTGCGACGCCGAGCGCGGCGAGGCAGGTTTTGCCCTCATATTCAGCCAGGGTTCCGCGCCGCGGCAAGTCCGGCGTCGACATCGGCTCCGCGTCGATCGCGCGTGTTTCCAGCCTCGCGGCGTATGCGGTGGCGTGCGTGAGCGCGCGCATTGCGCGCTCGGGCGAGCGCAGCACCGGGATTCCCTTCTCGCGAAATGCCGCGATGAATTCCGGCGGGATCGGAAACTCATCGCCCAGCGCCGCGATGATCGCGGGCTTGCCGGACGCGAGGATCGGCGGGAGCAGCGCCTGCACCTTGTCCATCGCGAGCTTGGGCGAGCCCGCCACCATCGGCACGCACAGGCTGCCGAGCGCCGGATCGGCCAAGAGCGCCTCGGCGGAACGGGTCCAGATTGAAAGGTCGCGCAGCACCTGCGCGGTCACGTCGAGCGGATTGTCGAGGGACGCGAACGGCGGCAGCGCGGCCTTCAGGCGCTCGAGCGTCTCGCCGCCGAGCCGCGGAATGTCGAGGCCGATGCCGTCGCAGAAGTCGAGCGCGAAGCCCTTGATGGCGCCCGAATTGGTGATGATCCCGGGTCCCTTCACCGGGGGCTTGAAGCGCGCGAGCAACTCCGCGGTATCGATCAACTCCTCGAGCGTCTCGGCCAGGATCACCGCCGCGTGCCGCAACAGCGCGGCCATCACCGCATAGTCGCCGGCAAGCGCGCCGGTATGCGAGCGTGCCGAGACGCGCGCGCGCTGACTGCGCCCCGGATGCATCACGACGATCGGCTTGCCGATGCTGCGTGCGCGCTTCGCCAGCGCGAGGAATTTCTGCGGGTGGCGGATCTGCTCGACGAACAGCGCCGCGACCTTGGTGTCGTCGTCGTCGATCAGCGCGCCGAGGAAGTCTTCTGCGCCAAGGTCTGCCTCGTTGCCGGTCGAAACATAGTACGAGACGCCGAGCCCCTTGGCGAGAAGGCCCATGCGCATGATCGCCGCGACCGCGCCGCTTTGCGCCACCACGCCGATTCTTGGCGCGCTGCTCTCGGCCGGGCGCTCGACGTTGAACTCGAAGGTGAGCGCCGCACCGACGCCGAAGCTGCACAGCCCGATGCAATTGGGGCCGAGAACCGCGACGTTGGCGGCCTTTGCGGCGGCGGCGAGCCGCTCCTGCTCTACGCGGCCGGCATCCCCCACCTCCGCATAGCCCGACGCGAAGACGATGGCGGCACCGATGCCGCGCCGTCCGCAGGCCGCGATGGCATCGATCACCGCGGTCTGCGGGATCACCAGCACCGCCACGTCGACGCCGTGCGGCAGGTCGTCGATGCCCGGCACGCAGGGGCGTCCGTTCAGCTCCGGTCGCGAGCGGCTGACGAGATGAATGTCGCCGTCGAACCGGCAGCGTTCGAGGTTGGCCAGCACCGAGCCGCCCAGGTGGCCGGGCTCGGGCGATACGCCCACGATGGCCACCGAGCGCGGCCGCAGCAGCCGATCGAGCCGCGACCTGTTCGTGGCGTCCATGGGCGTTAGCGGTCTCTTCGATAAGCCGAGAGTCCCGGCTTGTACGTCTTGTCGTCGAGGAATTGCTTCATGCCCTGTTCGCGGCCGCGCTCCTCGTCGAAGAAACGCACCTGATCCATCTTCGACATGAGGTAGTCCTCGGCGTCGTCCCATGACATGTAGCGCACGCGGCGATAGGCGTGCTTGGCCGCACGCAACACGGTCGGATTCTTCTCCATCAGGTTCTGCGCGAGCGCCTTCGTGCGCGCGCGCAAGTCCATCAGCGGCACCGCCTCGTTGACGAGACCCATGGCGGCGGCCTTGCGGCCATCGAAAGTCTCGCCGGTCATGATGTAGTAGAGGCAGTCGCGCTGGCTCATCACCTGCGACACCGCCTTGGTGACGACGCCGGCCGGGATGATGCCCCAGTTGATCTCCGACAGGCCGAAAATCGCCTCTTCGGCGGCGATCGCCAGATCGCACGACACGAGCGGCGTGAAGGCGCCGCCGAAGCACCAGCCGTTGACCATCGCGATGGTGGGCTTGGGATAGAACTGGAACTGGCGCCACTGCCACGCCGCGTTGGTGCGGTAGATGTGCGCGCGCTCGGGCGGCGAGAGGTGGTCGTTGTCGCGGAAGAACTCCTTCAGGTCCATGCCGGCGGAAAACGAATCGCCGGTGCCGGTGAGCACCACGACCTGGCAGCGCTTGTCGGCCTCGAGCGCGTTGAGAACGGCAAGCATTTCGCTCGCAAGCGTCGGTGAGATGCAGTTGCGCTTGTCGGGCCGATTCATCGAAACCCAGGCGATCCCGCCATCGAGCTCCACCAGAACGGTATGGCCGCCCGGAAGCGCCCCCTCGCTCGCTGCCGCCGCTTGCGTCATTTGCCGTCCCGCGTGCATTTTATTGGTATAACGCATAACAATATCGGAATTCCCGCCCGTGCACTATGATCTCAACCGGGAATCGCAAGGCAGGCAATGGCGAGTGCGTTCGAACTGATTGCTGACCAGCTTGCCGATCCCGAGGCGCAGTGGAGCCTCGGCACGTTCGGCGCCATCGCGGAATTCATGCGCGATGCGGGCGAGCCGGCACAGCTGGTGCGTGAGGACCCGACGGCTGCGGTGGTGACGCCGCGCGGCGGCATCCGGCTGCAGGCACTGCCCGGATTGAAGCCGGTCGCGTTCGAGACGGTCACCACGCAAAGCTGGAGCCAGCGCGTCGCCTTCTGCCTGCCGCAGCGCGAGAGCGCGATGAGCCGCCGCACCGTGCTGACCGAGCTTGGGCCGGACGCGCAGGCGCTGCGGGGGGAGGACCGCGCGGCTGTACTGTTCGATCTCGGGCTCGGCGCGCTTCAGGTCGATTGCTGCATCCGCACCGCGGACGCGGCCCTCGCCAAAGGGCTGCGCGCCCACGCCGGTCGTTCGCTGTTCGAACAGGGCAATCCCGCGATGGGGCTGATCCTGCAGCAGAGCCCGCACCGCGTCTTCGTGACGCGTGCCGGGCGCGCCGAGGTCTTTCAGGCGATCCCCGGGCTGGACGGCAAGGCCCCCGAGGGGCCGCACACCCATGTGCTGCCGAAGCTGCTCGCGCACGGCCGCACCCACGCCGCGACCGAGCCGATCCCGAAAGGCTGGGTGTCCTGCGCGCATCTTTATCCCGCGCACCCGTTGCGTGACGGCAACGGCCGGGCGCACCCTTTCGATGCCCGTCGCTATGGGGCGTTCCAGCGCCTGCTGGCGCGGCACGGCGACAGCGAGCACGTCCAGCTGAAGCGCAATGTCACCAAGGCGCTGAACGCCGGGGCGGGACCCGAGGCGATCGCGATGCCGACGGATCGTTTCGCGCAGGCCGCGGTCCGCATTGCATTGCGTCAGCTCAAGGCCAGCAGTGGACCGTCGCCGAACCTGACGGTCTGGTTTGCGGCGCATGACCGCGGATCCGACGCCGACGAGGCGGAACCGACCGAGCATTGACCGCCCCTTGAATGCGCCGCCTCGCGCCGCTACCTTCATGTCGCAATCTCTATGGGGTGCCCATCCGGGCTGAGAGGCATCTGCCAACCCATCGAACCTGATCCGGGTCATTCCGGCGGAGGGAGCTGAGATGCGGGCCGGCGAGCTTCCGCACATCACGTCCGACATCCTGACGCGTTTGCGCGCGCGCGCGCCGCGCGTGCACTGCATCACCAACGCGGTGGCGCAGACCTTTACGGCGAACGTGCTGCTCGCGGCCGGAGCGATCCCCTCGATGACGCTCTCGGCCGACGAGATCGGCGCGTTCGTGGCGCGCGCCGATGCGCTGCTGGTCAATCTCGGCACCTTCGACGCGGAGCGGCGCGATGCGACCGCAACCGCGCTCGAGGTCGCAAACGAAGAGGGCGTGCCCTGGGTGCTCGATCCGGTGTTCATCGACCGCTCCGAGCCGCGCGGGACTTATGCGAGATCGCTGATCGGGCACAAGCCGGGTGCGATCCGCCTCAACGCCGGCGAGTTCACCGCGCTGAGCGGCACCGAACCGGACGATGCGGCGCTGTCGCAATATGCGCTCGACACGCTGGCCGTCTTGGCGCTGACCGGCACGGTCGACCGGATCACCGACGGCGCGCATCGCGTCGCGATCGAAAACGGTCACCCGCTGATGGCCAAGGTGACGGCGATGGGTTGCGCCGCATCCGCGCTCAATGCCGCGTTCCTCGCGGTCGAGAGCGATCCATTCGCGGCGACCGCCGCGGCGCTGCTTTGCTTCGGTGTTGCGGGGGGAGTTGCCGGAGAGCGCGCGACCGGGCCGGGCAGC
>DATEKY010000767.1:0-3480 GCA_035277225.1 Xanthobacteraceae bacterium | reverse complement strand
CTCGGGTTTCGGTCGTGGCTATGTCCGAGTGCAAGCTGAAAATGCGATGGTTCGCGACCTTATGACTCCTCCGCGACCAGCGAGACGTCCTACACGTCACACAAACGCCGCGACCTGCGGCACCACGCGCACCAGCAGCTCCTGGCTCTCCTCGAAGATCGGCTCGAGCTTCTCCTCGATCGTGAGCCGGATCGTGACCCACGCCAAAGCCAGCCGTCCGGCGAGCGAGCGGCTCCCGCGCAGCGCGGCGCGCGCGGCTTCGACCGCGAAGCCGTCGAGCGTCGGCGTCTCGCCGATCAGCCGGCCCGCGCCGTCCTCCAGCACGTAGGTCTGTGCGAGGCGCGAGACGCACAGCACGCACTCTTGCGCGGGCGCAGGCCCGAGCAGGTAGAATTGCGGATCGCCGTGTTCGGTCGTGCCGGTCGCGTAGCTCGTCTCGCCTTCGGCACGGAACAGCGCGATCAGCGCTTGCAGCTCGTCGGCCGACCACGCGCCCGACGCCGGGAAGCTGCGCTGCGGGAATTCGACGATGCTCATGTGTTGACCTCGAACAGAAGTTTGTGAAGCTCAGGCTCGTAGCAGGCGAGCAGGTGGCGGGCGAACTCGGCCGGCGCGACGTTCAGCGCGCGCGCCCAGGCCTCCATGCTGTCGTTCGGGACGCGGCCGAAGCCGTTCTCCACCTGCGAGATGAACGTGTAGTATTTAAGCCCCAGCTGCTGCGCGAGCTCGATCTGCGACAGGCCTGCGGCTTTGCGCCGCTCCTGCAGCCAGGCGCCCGCGCGCTTGCGCTGTTCCATCCCCTTGGGAGCCGGACTTTCCGCTTGCCGTGATCGGACCATGTCCGGTATCCCTTGCGGGCTGGATGTTTCAAAGTTGCTGAACGCAAAAGTACTGCACTTCATGTCACAACACTATCATAGTGCAGTTGTGCCGGTGCTCAATAGGAATATTGCCTTTGCATGGGGTTGTTTTTCGATTTTTTTCGCCGGCGCGGCGCGCCCGCCGATGCGCGATTGAAGCCGGTGCCCGCCGGTGCTACGCAACCCGCTGGGCCGCAACGCATTCTCGAATCATCGCGGCCGAGAACCCGCATGACCATCCGCCTGCATCGCGGCGACCTGCCGGACCTTGCGCGCTACACCGGCGCGGTCGCGATCGACACCGAGACGATGGGGCTCGAGCCGGTGCGCGACCGGCTCTGCGTCGTGCAGCTCTCGCCCGGCGACGGCTCGGCCGACGTGGTGCAGATCGGGCGCGACATCGGCGCGGCGCCGAACCTGAAGGCGCTGCTCGGCGATGCGACCAGGCTCAAGATCTTCCATTTCGCGCGCTTCGACATCGGCATGCTGTTCAAGTGGCTCGGCGTGATGGCCCAGCCGGTCTATTGCACCAAGATCGCCTCGCGGTTGACCCGCACCTACACCGACAAGCACGGCCTGAAGGACCTGACCAAGGACCTGCTCGGCAAGGACGTCTCGAAACAGCAGCAATTGTCCGACTGGGGCGCCGAGCAGCTGACCGAGGCGCAGGTCGCCTACGCGGCCGACGACGTGCTCAACCTGCATGCCCTGAAGGACAAGCTCGACGCCATGCTGGCGCGCGAGGGCCGCACGGAACTCGCCAAGGCGTGCTTCGAGTTCCTTCCCACGCGGGCCCGGCTCGACCTCGCCGGCTGGGCCGCGGACGACATTTTCGCGCATTCCTGAGCGGCGCCAGGAAAAGTGGGTACCGGTTTTCCGTCCGGCGCCGCGAACAAGGGAAAAACTGAGCGGTTGCACGGCCCTCATCCTGAGGAGCCGCCAAAGGCGGCGTCTCGAAGGATGGCCGCAGGCTCGGTGGCGTGGGGCCATGGTTCAGGGGCCTCCCGCCGTGCCGACGCCACATTCGCAGGCGATTTTCACCCCCGGGCGCCGTATGATCGGCCGATGCGGGAGGCCGATTCTGACGTTGCACGGCGGAAGGGCATGCCGATGACCGCGAACGCCTTCGAGGCGCCGGCCCCGGGCTGGCACCCCTCGCAGCGTGCAAATTTGGAACGCGCGGTCCGCTCGGCGGGGCGGCACAGCCGCTTCGTGCGGGTGCTGCGCACCGTACTTCCCGTCGCAGTGGTGCTGGCGATCGGAGCCTATGTGCTGTTGACCTACTACAACCCGATGGCGGCGCTGGCGAGCCTGCCGAGCGTGTCCGGCAAGCTCGGCGTGCAGGGCAGCAAGATCACCATGGAGTCGCCGAAGATCGCCGGCATCGGGCGCAACCAGCGCGGCTATCAGCTGACCGCCGAGAGCGCCGTGCAGGACATCGCCAGGCCGGACCAGCTCGAGCTGAAGAACCTGCGTGCCGAGATCGAGATGGCGGATTCCGACATCCTCGCGGTGACGGCGAAGACCGGCACCTACCACACCAAGATGGACAAGGTGATCTTGCGCGAGCACGTCGTGTTCACCACCGCGCAAGGTTTGAACGCCAAGATGCGCGAAGCCGTGATCGACATGAAAAAGGGCACGCTGCAGTCGGAGCAGTTCGTCGATTTCAAGCTGCCGAGCGGACGGGTCCAGGCGAACGGCGTCGAGATCGAGGACTCCGGCGAGGTGGTGCGCTTCACCCGCGGCGTCATCTTCGACCTCGATGCCGCCGAACCCGAGGCGAAGGAGGCGAAGAAGTGATGACGCGCACTTTCTCACCTGCGCTCGCCTGCGCGGCTCTCATGCTCTCCTGCGTGATCGGTGCCGCGGCGCAGCCGGCCGGCCAGGCGCAGCAACCCTCTGCCACCACGCAAGGGCTGTCGATGGACAGCGACCAGCCGGTGCGCATCGAATCGAACACGCTCGAGGTGCGCGACAAGATCCGCCAGGCGACGTTCGCGGGCGACGTCAAGCTCACCCAGGGCGACACGACCATCAAATGCAAGGTGCTGGTGGTGTTCTACGAGGACACCGCGGCGCCCTCGAAGAAGAACGCGCCGCCCGCGCCCGCTGCCGGGCAGCCGGCGCAGAAGAACAGCCAGAAGATCAAGCGCGCCGAATGCAAGGGCGACGTCTTCGTGGTTCAAAAGGAGCAGAGCGCGAGCGGCGAGACTGCCGTGTTCGACGTGAAGTCCAATACCGTGGTGATCACCGGCAGCGTGGTGCTCACCCAGGGGCCGACCGTGACGCGCGGCGAGCGCCTGGTGTCGAACCTGTCGACCGGGATCACCAACATCTATTCCACGCCGGTTGCCACCTCGGGCAAAGGCGATCCGCCCAAGGGCCGGGTCGAGGTGCTGATGCAGCCGGGGGCCAAGGACGTGAAGGCCACTCCGGTGCCTGCACAGCCTGCGCCTGCAGCTCCGCCCTCCGCGAAGGCGGCGCCGAAGGGGCCATTGCGGCTGAATTGACCAGCGCACCTGCGGCCTTAAAGCGGGCGCAAAACTGCAGCAGTTCAACGCTTTGCGTGGTAAGGACGGGCCCGGACGGGCGCCGAAGGAGCTTTGAGCAAAGCGTG
>DATEKY010000766.1:0-3533 GCA_035277225.1 Xanthobacteraceae bacterium | reverse complement strand
TCGATCAGCCGCGAGGCGACGGGAAAGTTCTCGTCGCGATGGCCTTTGCCTGAACGCAAGTCTCCGGCGGTACTCATGAGGCTTTCGCTTGTACGCGGCCCTTCCAGCTTCCGCCCTTGCCGGCGGCATACTGATAAGCGGAATCCAAAGTGTAGAGCATGAAGAGGAAACTGATAGCGGGCAGCGCCACCCCCCACAAGGGCGAGAGCCGGTAGAGCCTTAACGTCGGCTGGAACGAGAGCGCCATCAACGCCCATGTGAGCGCGCCGATGGGCTGCGCCCACCCGTGCGCAAACAGCGCGGCGAACACCGGAACCAGATAGGTCAGCACCATGCCCAGGATCGTGCCGACGAGCAGCAGCGGCGAATACTGCAACTGCGCATAGGCCGAGCGCGCGATCATGCGGCGCATGTCGGTCCAGCTCGCATAGGGGCGCACGCTCACCGAGCGGTCGGTCAGCCCGAGCCAAATCGGCCCCTGCTTCTTCATGGCGGCGGCGAGCGTACAGTCATCGATCAGCGCGTCGCGAATGACCTCGATACCGCCCGCCGCGCGCAGCGCGTCGGCACGCACCAGCATGCAGCCGCCGGCCGCGCCCGCCATCGGGTGATCCGGCCGGTTCACCCAGGCAAACGGATAGAGCATCTGGAAGAAATAGATGAAGGCCGGGATGTGCACGCGCTCGGGCAGGTTCTCGCAGCGCCAGCGCGCGGTGAGCGAGGTGAGCACGAGACCGTTCGCCTCGGCCTGCGCGACCAGCCAGCTCAGCGTATCAGGCGTGTGCACGATATCGGCGTCGGTGAGCATCAGGTATTTCGGCGCGAATTTCTCCTGCGCGGCAGCGATGCCCTGCTTCACCGCCCAGAGCTTGCCGGTCCAGCCGGCCGGCAGCGTGCGGCTGTCCACGACGGTAAGCTTGCCCTCGGCACCGAGCACGGCGGCGGCCCGGCGCGCGACATCGGCGGTGGCGTCGTGGCTGTCGTCATCGACCACGACCAGCGACAGCGCCGGGTAGTCCTGGCCGAGCAGCGAGGTCACGCTCTGCGCGATGCTGTCGGCCTCGTTGCGCGCCGGCACGACGATCGCGACAGACGGCAACGCGGCGGGCAGCCGCACCGGCGCCGTATCGCGCTCGCGGGCGAGCCAGAACAACCCCCGTGCGAACACGAGGTAAAGCCAGATGGCGAGCGACAGGCCGGCGAGCGCAAGCGCGATCATGGCCATGGAGGTAGCGATGCTATTCGGCCAAGTCCAGCAATGGGTTGCGGCTCCCGGTTCCGGATGCCATAGGGGTCGCGGGATTAACCAGTTGGAGCCGTTCCGGCTTGCGGGATCGCTGCCAACCTGCTGATTTCCGGACCGAATAACGGACAGACGAGTCATGAGTGACGTGATCGACGCCGGAGCGGCCTTCCGGCAGCGCCTCGACAGCGTTGCGGCCGATACCGAGGCGCTGCTCGGCCTGCTGCTCGACGACAGGACGTTGCCCGAGGAACGCGCACGCCCGAAGCGGCTGATGGACGCCATGCGCCATGTCGCGCTCGGCGGAGGCAAGCGGCTGCGCCCGTTCCTCGTGGTCGAAACCGGTGCCCTGCTCGGCGTCCCCCGTGCGCGCACCCTGATGGCAGGTGCCGCGCTCGAATGCGTGCATTGCTACTCGCTCGCGCATGACGACCTGCCGGCGATGGACAATGACGATCTGCGGCGCGGGCGTCCAACCGCACACAAGGCGTTCGATGAGGCGACCGCGATCCTCGCCGGCGACGGGCTGCTGACCCTGGCGTTCGACATCCTGGCGCGCAACGAGACGCACCCCAATCCCGCGGTGCGCGCCGAACTGGTGCTCGCGCTGGCGCGCGGCGCCGGCCTCGGCGGCATGGTCGGCGGTCAGATGCTCGATCTCGCCGCGGAAGGCCGCTTCGACGGCGGCAAGGTGCAGAAGCTCGATGCCGTGGACGTGAAGCAACTGCAGGCGATGAAAACCGGCGCGCTGCTGCGCTTCGGCTGTCTCGCCGGCGCGATCCTGGGCGAGGCCAACGCCAAACAGCGCGAGGCGCTCGATCGCTACGGCTCGGTGCTGGGCGAAGCGTTCCAGATTGCCGACGACCTGCTGGACGTCGAAGGCGATGCCGCGACCGTCGGCAAGGCCACCGGCAAGGACGCCGCGGTCGGCAAGGGCACCTTCGTCAGCGTGCTCGGACTGGATCAGGCCAAGGCGCGGCTGAAGGCGCTGGTCGGCGAGGCCGAGGATGCGCTGGCACCATTCGGTCGCGGCGGCCAAATCTTGAAAATGGCGGCGCGTTTCGTCGCGGAGCGGAAAGCATGAATGTCCCGGCAGCACAGATCCCCGGCGTCTATCACCGCCGCATCGGCGACATCGTGGTCACGGCGATCAGCGACGGCTATCTCGACGGCGTCTACGAGTTCATGCGCAACGTCGAGCCGCCGGAGGCCGAGCGCTATCTGACAGAGGCGTTCCGCCCTGCCCCACCGCGCATCTCGGTCAACACGTTTCTCATCCACTCCGGCGGGCGCATCGCGCTGGTCGATACCGGCTCGCAGAACAGTATGGGCCCGACGCTCGGGCATATGCCGAAGCACATCGCGGCGGCCGGCGTCGACGCCAAGCAGATCGACACCATCATCCTCACCCACATGCATCCGGACCATTCCAACGGGCTGACCGACGCGAACGGCAAGGCGATCTATCCGCATGTCGAGCTGGTGGTGTCGGAGCGCGACGTCGCGCACTGGCACGACGATGCCGCGATGGCGCGTGCGACCGAGCGCCAGCAGATGCGCTTCTTCCGCTGGGCGCGCGAGCAGATCGCGCCGTATCAAAATCAGCGCCGCGAACCGAAGGGCGAAGTGTTTCCCGGCGTCACCGCGATCCCACTCTATGGCCATACGCCCGGCCACACCGGCTACATGATCGCGTCGAAGGGCGAGCAGCTTTTCATCTGGGGCGACATCGTGCACGTGCCCGACGTGCAGACGCGCCGGCCGACGATCTACATGGAGCCCGACGTCGATCCGCAGGCCGCGGTCGCGACGCGCGAGCGCACCTTCGACATGGTGGCGACCGACCGCCTGCTGGTCGCCGGCATGCACACGCACTTCCCGGGCTTTTTGAATCTCAACAAGCGCGCGGGCGGCGGCTACGAGCTGATCCCGGAGATCTGGCAGCAGGCGATGGTGGCGAGGTGATTTGGATTCGTAGGGTGGGCAAAGTCGCCGAAGGCGACGTGCCCCCCACAACAGCGCAGTGACGTGGGCACGCGCGTCTCCGCTATCGCGTCGACGCGCTTTGCCCACCCTACGATCGCCGCTCAATCCACTCCGCCGCGTTATCCAGCATCTCTGCCATCACCTCGGCATCCTTCCGCCCGGTGCGCGCCGGCACGTGGAAAGAATGATCGGCGTCCGCAAACAGCGTCAGCGTCGCGCGTGATCCAAGCGCCGCGCACACCGGCTGAAGCTCTCCGAGCTCGGCGAGCGCATCGCGCGTGCCCTGCAGGAACAGCATCGGGAC
>DATEKY010000765.1:0-2557 GCA_035277225.1 Xanthobacteraceae bacterium | reverse complement strand
ATCGATCGAGATCGGGCCGCGCGGGCTTTCCCACTTCATGCCCTTCATCGCGCCGATCAGCTTCTCGCCATCGGTGTCGCCGTTGGTCTTCTTCAGCGCCTCGTAGATCAGCTGCATGCCGTCCCAGCCGCCGGTCGAGATGAAATTGGGGCGGAAGTTGTTCGTCTTCTTGAACTCCTCGACGTATTTCTTGTTGGCGGCCGACGGATGCGCCGCCGAATAGTTGTGCGCCGTGATGACGCCGAGCATGACGTCGCCCTGGCCGGGCAGCTCGTCGTCGTCGGTGAGATCGCCCGGGCCGATGATCTTGATGTTGGCCTTGTCGAGCCCGCGCTCGACGAACTGGCGCGCGAAGGTGCCGCCCTGCTGGCCGGGGAAATAGATGAAAGCCGTGTCGGGCTGCAGATCGCGGATGCGCTGCAGGAACGGCGCGAAGTCCGGGTTGGCAAGCGGCACCTTCAGCTTCTCGATCACCTGCCCGCCGCCGGCGGTGAACGCATTGACGAACGCGGTCTCGGCCTCGGCGCCGGGCGCCCAATCGTTGACCAGCGAGACCACCTTCTTGCTGCCGTTCTTCGCCGCCCAGTCGCCCATGATCATCGACGACTGGCCGAGCGTGAACGAGGTGCGCACCATGAAGGGCGAGCGGTCGATCGTGACCGATGCGCCCGAGATGATCACCACGGTCGGGATTTTCGCCTGCGTCACCAGCTGGCCGATCGCGAGCGCGGTCGGCGTGATGCCCCCGAGCACGATGTTGACCTTGTCGTTGACGATCATCTCCTGCACGACGCGGCGCGCGACGTCCGGCACGCCGCTATCCTCGCGCACGATCAGCTCGATCTTCTTGCCGGCGACCCGGTCGCCGTTGAGCTGCATGTAGAGCTTGGCGCCGGCGAGCGCCTGGCGCCCGACGGTCTGGAAGCCGCCGGTCAGCGAGAGGCACGCGCCGATCTTGATGACGTCCTGCGCGGCCGCGCCGCGCGTTCCGACCGCGGTTGCGGCGCCGGTGGCCGCGATACCCTTGAGCACGTCCCTGCGCAGCATGCTTGCCTCCCGATCTTTTGAATTTTCGGCCGTGAGCCTAGATCGGAGCGGGCGATGGCTACAAGAGGCCCAATTCGCGCAGCTCGCGCCGCATCTGCTCGGGCATGTGGCGCGCGCCGGGCGCCGCGCGGTCGAGATCGTCCGGCGCATCCTTCGCGGCGAGATAGCGCCAGCCCTGGAAGGCGCGGAACGGGCGCGGCTGCACCAGGCGCAGCTTGCCGTCCATCACCAGCCGGCAGCGGCCGATGCCGTCCTTGTCGGTGAACGGGCGGATCGCCAGCAGCCGCTCGCGGCAGAGGATCTCGCCCTTGATCACCCAATAGAGCGAGCCGCCGTCGACGAGCTCATCGGCGCGCTTCGGCACCATCCGCGTGGTGTGGATGTGCTCGGGCTTCTCGCCGGCCTTTTTCTTCTGCTTCAGCCGCTGCTTGATCCAGTCGTCGAGGTCCTTGACCGAGTCGCAGCCGACGCAGAGCTTGAGCAGGTGGAGTGGCATGGCGACGCATTTAGCACGGGCTGCCTGCCCGGTCGAAGTTCCGTCACGATTTTCCGTCATTTGCGCACGCCTTTTTTAGCGGTGTTGCCATGCGCGAAGACATGTTCGAGGTGATCATCGAGCGCCCCCGCCGGGGCAGCCGGATGGCTCATCCCCGCCGTGCGCGCCGCCTGGACGCCAAGGTTGCGGCCGCGCGCGATCCCGATCTCATGCTGTCAAAGCTTGGCATGAAGCGCGGCGCGAAGGTTGCCGGGCGGTCCAAATCGCTGAACGAGAACCTCGCCCCGCTGCGCCGCTATCTGGAAAGCCAGGTCAACCGGCCCTGGGACAAGGTGTGGTCGGACATCTGCGAGAACCTCTCGACCGCCAGCACGGTGCAGCAGCACGTGCGCGATCACATCGTCGACTTCGTCGGGATGCACAGCTTCATCAGGGGCGGCGTCGTGTTCGTGGCGCCGCGCCACGGCGGGCTCCAGCCGCTGGCGGAGTCGGGCTGTCGGCTCTACGTCGATCCGCGCAGCGGCCTGTTGCGCAAGAACAAGCACTATGAGAGCTGGCAGAAGAAGCGCCGCGAGATGAACGCCGCGGCCGACAAGCACCGCGCGACGCGCATGCGCGAGCTTGGGCCCAATCTGCAGGCGCACAAGCTCGACGACAATTGCTGGTGGGAGATCCGTCTTGCCCCGATCCCGACCCGCAAGGTGACCTATTCGGACCGCGAATTTGTGCTGCAGGCGGAATTCACCGATGTCGTGAAACGCGCGAAGCTGAGCAAGCTTTCGGCCGAAGCGATGTACGGAAAGCCCGGCGTCTATGCCGCCGCGAAGCGGCAGCTCTCGCGCAATGAAATCCGCGACCTCGCGCTCGAGGATTGAACGTCAGGCGGCGGGCGCCGCGATCGACAGGATGGTCGCGCCTTCGGCGATCTGCGCGCCGACGGTCGCCGGAATTTCGCCGATCGTGCCGTCCACCGGTGCGACAAGCGCGTGCTCCATCTTCATGGCCTCGACCACG
>DATEKY010000764.1:0-8968 GCA_035277225.1 Xanthobacteraceae bacterium | reverse complement strand
CCGTTCCTCCCGAACGCGCAGCCGCTCTCGCTGATCGATCGCGTGATGGCGATGCTGCGCAAGCCCGCGAGCGCCCACACCGACCTTTCACCGCGGCCGGCCACCGCCGCCGCGACCATCCCGGCCGCACGCGGTCGTCCGCAGCCGGCCTTGACCGCGATACCGCCCCTGCCCGCCGCGGCTCCGCGCCGCACCCACGCCGGCGGCTCGCGCTAGGTTTTTTTCGTGCGCATGATCTTGTCCGAAAACCGGTTCCCATCCCCGATCGGGGTCGAGGACATGCTTTTCGGGATCATGCGCTAGGCGGTCACTTCCCGCAGGAACGACTTCACGGTCGAGTCGAGGCGATGCGCCTCGTCGGCCATGTCGGTCGCCTTGGTGACGACCTTCACGGATGCGCCGCGCGCGTCCTCGATCGTGGCCTTCAGCCGCTCGACGCTCGACGACACGTTGATCGTGCCGTGCGCGGCCGCCGTCATGCTCTCGGCGATCTCGCGCGTCACCGCGTCCTGCCGCTCCATGGCCAGCGCAATCGTGCGGGTCTGCTGCAGCACCATGTCGAGCTTCTGCACGATCGAGCGCACCGAGCCGACCGTGTCGCTGGTCGCTCCGCGAATGGCGCCGAGGCGCCGCGCGATGTCTTCGTTGGTGTTGCCGATCCGCCCCGACAGCGCCTTGATGTCGCCGACCACGGACGAGAAATTTCCGCTGCCGTTGGCGGCGCGCGTCGCCTGGATGGTGGCATTGAGCGCGAGCGCGTTGGTCTGCGCGGCGATCTCCGCAATGGCGCGCATGATCGCGTCGATCTCGCTGGTGGTCTTCGCCAGATCCTCTGCGCTCGCCGACGCGGACTGCGCGACCGTGCTGCTCAGCGCGATCACGTCGGCGGCCTGGCGCACGCCGTCGACCGTCTCCGAAATGGCGACGCTCAACCGTTCGGTGGCCGAGCGCACGGTCGAGACGTTCGATACGGTATTTTCCGAAACGAACGCAGCTTCCACCGCTTCGCCTTCCGCCACCGCCGAGACGCGCGCGAGCTCGCGCGCGGTCTCGTCCATCGTCTCCACGCTGTTGGAGACGCTCAGCAGCACCGAGCGCATGATGCGGTCGAAGCGGCGGATCGCATCCTCGAGCGCTTCGCGGCGCTTCTTCACGCTCTCGGCGTGCGCGACGTCCGAGCGCAGGCGGTCGCGCTCCTGCAGCGAGCGCTGCAGCACGATCACGGCGCGCGCGATGTCGCCGACCTCGTCGACGCGCTCGACCCCGGTCACCTCGGATTTCCAGTCGCCGCGCGCGACGGCGCGAACCGCCTCGGTGATCTGAACCAGCGGGCGGCTGATGCGCTGCCCGACCAGCAGCATGATGCCGGCGAACAGCAGCACCGAGGTGACGGCGGCCGCGATCAGCCAGGCGGCGAGCGAGCGCCCTTCCGCCTCGCCGATGCGGATCAGTTCGTTGCGCAGCGCGTGAAGCTCGCTGACCGGCGCGAGCGCGCAGGCGCGCCAGTGGGTGAACAGCGTCTCGCAGCGCGACCAATAGCGGCCGTCGGTCGTCTGCAGCGAGGCCGAATTGGCGACGTCCATCACGCTCGCCGAGTCCGCGCCGATGCCCGATACCGAGATCGAGTCGCGTCCCGCGACGATAAGCACGCCGGCGCCCTCGAGGCGCGAGAATTCCTCCAGCACCGCTTCGCGCGGCCGCAGCGTGCGGTATGCGATGAGGCCCGCGAACACGTCGCCGAAATCGTCGAAGATCGGTTCGGCGATGATGAACGCCATTGGCGCGGTCTTCTCGGCGCCGAGCGCGCGAGCCAGATCCTCGTTCAGCTCGACCGCGCGGCGCAGCGCACGCGGATGCTTGCGATCGTTGTCGCCGAGGATCGGCAGGATGTCCGGCGCGAGCGCGCTTTCCTGCAATTCGCGGTTCGCGACGACGATATCGACCTTGTCGCTGGCCGCCCCGAACACCCGCAGCTTGGTGTCGACCACGACGATGCCGTCGATGTCGGCGGCCTGCGCGGCGCGCCCGAGCAGCTCGCTGATCGCCACCACGTTGGCGGACGAGATCGCCTTCACGATATCGGCGCGCTGCGCGATCGACTCGAGCCGCGTCGCCGTGGAAGCGAACAGGCTGATGAGCCGCGCGCCGGCCAGGCGCGCCTCGCCGTCGAGACGCTGCCCGAGCTTTTCTTCAGACAAACGGCCGAGCTGCTCGGCCTGCCGCTCCAGCCCGCGGTCGAGCCTGACGATCGTCAGACCGAACGAAGCCGCGAAAGCGACCGTCGCGGTCGCGACGACCGCGATGATCAGCCGGGTACTGAGCGAAGACAGGCGTGGCAAGATCTCATCCCCAGCCCCGCGCCATCACTCGACGACCGGAACGCCGCCCATTTTGGAAAGAACCGTCTGGGCCTTGGCGGCCTTCACGTAGTCGATGAAGCGCTTGGCATCGGTCGTGACCGTCGCGGACTTGTGCACGAAGGAGAGCGTCACGGCGCTCGGGTAATCGCGGTCGGTCGGATAGCGTCCGTCGATCTTGAGCACGACCAGCTCGGCCTCGAGCGTACGCGTGAACGGGCCGAAGCCGATCGCGCCTTCCACTTCCTTCACGGTGTTGAAGCCTTCCTGCGTGGTCACCGCGGTCTTCGATTTCTCGGTGATGGCGAGGTCCTTCCAGCCCGGCATCGACTGGCGCAGCACCAGCAGCGTCGAATCCTGGTCCTCGCGGCGCACCACGCGGATGCGCATGTCGGCGCCGCCGACATCCTTCCAGTTCGCGATCTTGCCGCGATAGATGTCGGCGAGCTGGACGCTGGTCAGGCCCGTTACACCGGCCGCGCGGTTCACGAAGAAGGCCGATGGCAGGCGGAACACCGGGGTGGCGACCAGCCCCGCGTCCCTCTCGCTGTCGGAGAGCGGACGCGCGATGCGGGCCAGCACCTCCTTCTCGGTGTTGACCGCCGCGATCCCGCCGCCCGAGCCGATGCTCGGCGGGACGATCACGTTGGTCTCCGGATGGTCGGTCATGTAGGCGGAACCGACCGCCCGCAGCAGGTCGATGCCGTCACCGGTCCCGACCACCGAGAGATCTCCCGCATAGGCACTGGCGCAAAGACCGAAAGCCGCGATCGGAGCGGCCAAAAACAGGCGCTTGGCAATGGACATCGAGCTTCCTCGCAAATGGAATGATGCGCCGAATGCTAGGGAAAATGCGGTAACGAAGCGTAAACTTCCTTCGGCAATCCTCAGTTGCTTAATGATCCGATAATCGCCCGGCGAGCGCCGCGGACGTCAGATTGCCGCCGAAAGCTGTTTTTGCGGCCCGGCCGCAACAGCGCGGATGCCCGTCCGGCTAGCGCCTTTTTCAGCCCCTCTTAAGCCTTTTTGGTTTTTGCGGGGTTCTGGAGGAAAGGGTAACACTTTCTGGCACTTGTTGGCGTATTCCTCGCGCGGGACAGAACCGGGCAGCAAGAGGCCATCGGTGATACTGCCGGCGCGCAAGGGGCCGCGGACAGAGCGCAATGTCGGACCGGACGGGGCTTGCGCCTCCGGCCTGCAGCCGTACGCCTTCGCGTGCTGGCTTGCCGTTCTCGTATCGGTTGTGGGAATGCCGCCACCGGCGGCCGCGGCGCCCGGCGATATCGAGCAGGCCTCGCTGCTCGCGATCTCGACCGTGGGCGCGATCGGTGTCCTGGTCTTCGGCGCGCTCGCCTTCGGCGCCTTCACGCTGTTGCGGCGCACGCGGCGGGCCACGAGCGAAGTGCGCCGGCTCAATGCGCTGCTCGATGTCCTGGATGAGGGCGTCGCGGTGTGCAGCGGCATGCAGGCGGTGGCGGTCAACACCAGCCTGTGCCGGCTGATCGGGGTGGAGCCGCAGGACGCGCAGCACCTGATGATCTCGTCCTTCATCGCCGATGCCGACGCGATCGACCGCCTGCTCGGCGAGGACGAACTGCGCCTCGACACCGACATTACCAACCGCGCGGGCGATACCATCGCGGTCGAAATCGCGGCGCGCACGATCCCGCATGGCGAGGGCACGGCGCGCCTGCTCGAATTCCGCGACGTCGGCGAGCGCAAGCACACGCAGGCGCGCGTCTCGTTCCTGGCGCACCACGATCCGCTCACCTCGCTGCCGAACCGCGAGTTGATGCGTACACGCCTGACCGAAGCGGTCGAAAAAGCCGGCGCCGCCGGCCGGTGTTGCGCGGTGATCTGGATCGACCTCGACCGCTTCAAGGACATCAACGACATCCACGGCCACGCGGTCGGCGACCAGATCCTGCGCATCGCCGCAGAGAAACTCAAATTCGAGATGCCGGCGCATACGCTGATTGCGCGGCTCGGCGGGGACGAGTTCGTGGTCTTGTGCGAGGACATCGTCGACGCCGCGGAAGCGCGCCTGATCGGGCAGCAATTGCGCCGCCTGCTCAACCGTCCAATGGAGCTTGGCGAGAAATCCCTGACGGTCGGCGCCTCGATCGGCGTTGCGGTGTACCCCGAAGACGCCGACAACGCCGAGGACCTGCTGAAGAACGCCGACCTCGCGCTCTATCACGCCAAGGCGGAGGGACGCGGGCGCGCCCGTCACTTTACCGAGGCGCTCGGGAATGAACGCCAGCGCCGCATGGTGCTGGGCGGGCAGTTGCGCGGCGCGATCGAGAACGGCGAGATCGTGGCCTATTTCCAGCCGCTGATCGGAGCGCGCGACATGCGCGTCGTCGGCTTCGAGACGCTTGCCCGCTGGTTCCACCCGGAATTCGGCGCGATTCCCCCGCCCGAGTTCGTCAAGCTTGCCGAAGAGAACGGCCTGATCACGCAGCTGACCGATCTGATGATGCGGCGCGCGATCGAGACCGCGCAGCAATGGCCGGACAACGTGCGCGTCTCGGTCAACGTCTCGCCGGTGCAGATCAACAGCGAACTGGTCGATCAGGTACGCGACATCATCAAGACCAGCGGGCTCGATCCGAAACGGCTCGAGCTCGAGGTCACCGAGGACGTGCTGATCAAGGACTTCGACCAGACCGCCAGCATGTTCTCGCGGCTGCGCGCGCTCGGCGTGCAGGTCGCGATGGACGATTTCGGCGCCGGCTTCACCTCGATGGGCAACCTGCGGCGGCTCAACTTCGACCGCCTGAAGATCGACCGCATCTTCACCATGGAGCTGCCGAGCCACCGCCGCGCGGCCGCGATCGTGCGCTCGATGTTCGTGCTGGCGCGCGAGCTCGATCTCGGAGTGACCGTCGAGGGCGTGGAAACCTACGAGCAGTTCGATTTCCTGCGCACCGAGGGCCATTGCGAGCTGCAGGGATTCCTGTTCAGCCCGCCGAAGCCGGCTTCCGCGTGGGCTGATCCGGCCTCGCTCCAGTTCGCCGAGCCGGCGCCGCGCAAGGTCGAGCCCGCGCCGCCGGGTGCCGCGATCCCGCTGGTCGCACGTCAGGCACGGCGCGCATCCTGAGCGCAATCGCGCGCCGCTTGACCGGCGCGCTCGCGGCGCGGGATGGTTGGCGCAATGACCAAGACCGCCCTGATCGCCGGCGCCGGCGGTGCCGCTTCCAAACGCCTGATCGAAACGCTGCTCGCCGATCCAGGCTGGTCGGTGCTCGCGCTTGCGCGCACGCCGCGCCAGAGCGCCGGACGGCTCACGTGGATCGCGGCGGATCTGTTCGACGGCGCGGCCTGCGCAAGAGCGCTCGGTGAGCGCCGCGGCGTGACCCATCTGTTCTACACGGCGCGCGCCAAGCACGGCGAAACCGGCGTCGAGAGCGTGGAGGACAACGTCGCGATGCTGCGCAACGTGCTCGACGCGGTCGAGCCGGTCGCCACAGGGCTCGAACACGTCCATCTGGTGCAGGGCACCAAATATTACGGCATGCATCTCGGGCCGTTCCGCACGCCGGCGCGCGAAGACGATCCGCGGCCCGACGTGCCGAACTTCTATTACGACCAGCAGGACCTGCTGGCGCGGCGCGCGCGCGGATGGGCGTGGTCGGCCTCGCGCCCGACCTTCATCTACGATTTCGCGCCCGAACGTGCGCGCAATGCCGTGACGGTGGTCGGAGCCTACGCGGCGATCTGCCGTGCGCTGGGGCAGCCGTTCGACTATCCGGCATCGGCCGCCTCGTTCGACGCGCTGCGCGACATGACCGACGCGAGCCTGCTCGCGCGCGCGATGAAGCACCTCGCGACCACGCCAGCTTGCCGCAACGAGGCGTTCAACGTGGTCAACGGCGACGTCTTTCGCTGGCGCGATCTGTGGCCGCGGATCGCGGCCCATTTCGGCATCGCGTCAGGCGACGCTCGCCCGTTCAAGATGAACGAATGGGTGCGCGACAAGCAGCCGGTCTGGGACGGCGTCGTGCGCCGCCACGATCTCGCCGGGTCACGGCTCGACGAGATCGCCGACTGGGCCTTCGCGGATTTTCATTTCGCGCACGGCTACGACATCGTGTCGAGCACGGCCAAATTGCGGGAGAGCGGCTTCACCGAAATGCTGGACAGTCCGCAGATGCTGCTCGATCACCTGGCGCGCTATCGCGAGGCGAAAATCCTGCCCTGAGGCTTGGGCTCGAACAGATCTCCCGATTGGGACGGCGGCGGCACGCGCATTGAACCGACCAGCGGGTGCAAACGACAAATCCACAACCAGGCCGGCCTTGCGGTGGGGAGCGCACGCTCCCGACCATCATGGTGCGGCTGCTCGACGATCTGGGAGGACGTCCATGCTCAGCTCTGCACCGCGCCTTCTCGTGATGGCGTCCGCAATCGCCGCTGGTTTCACGATCATGGCCGCAACGGACGACGCCAACGCGTTCAGCCGCGGCGGCATGATGCGGCCTGCGACCGGACCGAGGCCTCACGCCAATCCGGGCAATGTGGAAGTGGTCCTGAAAGTGCTCGACGGCAGGCCGGTGCGCCACAGCAACGTGGAGTACACCGTTACGGTAACCGACACGCAGACCGGGCTTTCCCGCGCGCGCAAAGGCCTCCGGCGGAGGTGATCCGCGGTTCCCGGGCATAGCTCGGGCTGCCAAACGGCGCCAGTCCCGCTAATGTGATCCCTATCGGCGGGACACAAGAGGCGGCGCAATGGCATTTGACACGATCATCCGCGGCGGCACGATCGCGACCGCGTCCGACACGTTCTCCTGCGACATCGGGATTGCAGGCGGCGTCATCACGGCGCTGGGCGCCAACCTCGGCGCCGCGACCGAGATTGTCGATGCGAGCGGCAAGCTCGTGCTCCCCGGCGGCATCGACAGCCACGTGCATCTTTCTCAGCCGTCCGGCCCCGGGATCACGATGGCGGACGATTTCGAGAGCGGCACGCGTGCGGCGGCGTTCGGCGGCAACACCATGGTGCTGCCCTTCGCCATGCAGCAGAAGGGCGAGTCGCTGCGCGAGGTCGTGAAGCAGTACCACGCCAAGGCCGACGGCAATTGCTACGTCGACGTCTCGTTCCATCTGATCATCGCGGATGCGACCGACCGCGTGCTCGGGCAGGAACTGCCGGCGCTGGTCGAGGACGGCTACACCTCGTTCAAGGTGTTCATGACCTACGAGGGCATGGCGCTGTCCGACATGGAGATGCTCAACGTGATGAGCGTCGCGCGCGAGACCGGCGCGCTCGTCATGGTGCACGCCGAGAACTATGACGCGATCCGCTTCCTCACCGACCGGCTCGAGCGCGCCGGCCACACCGCGCCGCGCTTCCACGGCACGTCGCGGCCGATTCCGGTCGAGCGCGAGGCGACGCATCGCGCGATCTCGCTTGCCGAACTGGTCGACGTGCCGATCATGATCGTGCACGTGTCGAACGGCGAGGCGATGGAGGAGATCCGCCGGGCGCAGCAGCGCGGCCTGAAGATCTACGGCGAGACCTGTCCGCAATATCTCGTGCTGACCGAGAAGGACATGGACGGACTGAACATGGAAGGCGCCATGTATGTCTGCTCGCCGCCGCCGCGCGACGAGAAGAGCCAGAAGGAATGCTGGGCCGGACTGCAGCAGCACGTGTTCTCGCTGTTCTCCTCCGACCATTGCCCGTTCCGCTACGACGACCCGCAGGGCAAGCTCAATCCGAAGGGGCGCACCAGCTTCCGTTGGGTGCCGAACGGCATTCCCGGCGTCGAGACGCGGCTGCCGATCCTGTTCTCGGAAGGCGTGAAGAAGGGCCGCATCAGCCTGAACGAGTTCGTCGCCTTCACGGCGACCAATCACGCCAAGACCTACGGGCTCTATCCGAAGAAGGGCACGATCGCGGTCGGCTCGGATGCCGACATCGCGATCTGGGATCCGGAGCGCAAGGAAACGATCTCGCAGAAGCTGCTGCACCACGGCTCCGACTACACGCCCTATGAGGGCATCGCCGTCACCGGATGGCCCGTCTCCACGATGGTGCGCGGCAAGTTCGTGGTGCGTGACGGCAAGCTCACCGGCGCGAAGAGCGACGGCGCCTATATCAGCCGCGCGAAATCGCCTTACGCGGCGCCGAGCGGGCGATTGGTCACGGAGTTCTCGCCGGCCGGCTCGCCCACAAGCTAGCTGCGCATATGCGCTGGGACCGCGAGGTCGATGTCCTGGTGTTCGGCGCCGGCATGGGCGGCATGTGTGCCGCCCTCTTCGCCGCGCACGAAGGTCTCGATGTCCTGCTGTGCGAGAAGACCGATCAGGTCGGCGGCACGACCTCGACCTCCGCCGGCACCGTGTGGATACCCGGCTCGAGCCAGTCGAAACGCGATGGCGTGCCGGACTCCGTCGACGATGCGCGGCGCTTCCTCGACGCCGAGATCGGGCCGCGGGCGCTTGGCGCGCGCGAAGCCTTTCTCGAGGCCGGTCCGGCGGCGCTCGACTACCTGGATGCGCGTACGGAGGTGAAATTCCGCGCGCCGCCGCGCCATCCGGACTATCACTCGAACCAGCCCGGGCGTGCGCTTGCGGGACGCGCGCTTGCGCCGCTGCCGTTC
>DATEKY010000763.1:0-2833 GCA_035277225.1 Xanthobacteraceae bacterium | reverse complement strand
TGCGCCAGCCGCCACAATCAGGCCGGCTCCGGACGCGAACCACTCGGCGAAGAGCGCTCCCAGCCCCACCCCGAGCACCAGCGCGCCAATCCCGGAGGTCAGCTCGGCGAGCTTCAGTCGCGTCATGCGGCACCGCCCGGTTCTGCCGCGAGGTCGTGCGGCACGGAGGCCGCCAGTGACACGCGCACCTGGTGGCGGCGCCACATCGCATAAGCGGCGGGCAGCACGAGTAACGTCAGCAGCATGCACGACCACAACCCCCCGACCACCGGAGCGGCCGTGCGTGCGGAAACGTCGGCGCCCACGCCGGCCTCCCACAGCAGTGGCAGGAGGCCCAGCACGGTCGTTGCCACCGTCATGACCAGCGGCCGAACGCGCGCGCTCGCGCCTTCGATCACGGCCGCGTCCACGTCCTCAGGTTTCTGAATTCGTCCTTCACGCATGTAGCGCTCGAACGATTCATCCAGGTAGACCACCATGACGATGCCGGTCTCAGCGGCAACGCCAGCGACCGCAATGAGACCCACCCAGACGGCCGTGGAGAGGTTGTAGTCCATGAACGCGAGCAGCCACACGCTGCCGGCGACGGCGAAGGGCAGACTCGAGAGGACCAGAAACGTTTGCGGCCACCCGCGCATGGACATGTAGAGCAGTCCAACAACGAGCACGAGGGTCAGCGGGATGATGTAGCGCAGCCGCGCTTCCATTTCGGCGAGGAACTCGTACTGCCCTGTCCACTGGAGGCGGTAGCCGTCCGGCAGCCTCAGCTGCGCCGCGACCACCGCTTTGGCATCGTCCACCCAGCCACCCAGGTCACGTTGGGTCTGATCGATGTCGGCAAACACGTATCCCACGAGTACGCCGTTCTCGTCCTTGATCATCGGCGGCCCGGTGACGACCCGCACGTCGGCGAGCTCGCCGAGCGGCACGGCCGCGCCAGGCTGACGCCATTGCTCGATGAAATCCGGTCCTGACGTGGTCGCGCCCATCGGCAGCTGCGGCGCGGCGACGCCGGCAGACGAAGGCATGGCGCTCGATGTCCCGCCCCCGCCCATCGATCCCATTCCGCCGCCACTGCTGCCAGCACCCGCCGAGGAACGCATTCCGGCACTGGGCGCCGTCGCACCGGCCCCGGCGTTTCCTCCACCGACCTCCGCGACGCTCCCACTTGACTGGACTGGAACGAGAATCCGCCGCAGCGCCTGCGGATCAGAGCGTCTGTCCGCCGCGTATCGCAGATTGATCGAGAAGCGGGCGCGGCCGGCAATCGCCGTCGACACCGGCATGCCGCCGACCGCGGCTTCGACCACGTCCTGGACGTCGCGAACGGTCAGGCCGTAGCGGGCGATGGCTTCGCGGTTCGGGACGATGTCGACATACTCGCGGCCCGTCTGACGTTCGGCAAACGTGCTGCGCGTCCCAGGCACTTGCCGGAGCATCCCCTCGAGCGCGATGCTCACGCGCTCGATCTCGTTGAGATCGTCGCCGAACACCTTGATGCCAACGGGCGTCCGCACGCCGGTCGTCAGCATGTCGATGCGTGTCCGAATCGGTGGCGCAATCGCCATCTGGTAACCCGGCATTCGCAGCGCCGCATCCATATCGCGCGACAGCTCCGCGAGCGTCCTGGCCCGCTCTTCGGGCCAGATCCTGCCCAGTGCGTTCTTGATCCACTCGGGCGCCCAGCCGCTGTACCACCGAGGCGTGTGGCGCGTCGGCCACTGCTCGCGCGGGTGCAACATCACCACGGATTCGTTCATGTCGAGCTGCGCGGGGTCCGTAGCCGTTTCCGCGCGGCCCGCCTTGCCGTGCACCGATGCCACTTCGGCAAAGCTCATGATCGTCTGGTGCTGTCGCTGCAAGGCGCGGCGGGCTTCCTCGATCGCAATGCCGGGAAACGTGGTCGGCATCACGAGCAGCGAGCCTTCGTCGAGTGGAGGCATGAACTCGGCGCCGAGACGTTGAAAGACGGGCACCGTCGCGAGCATCAGCGCAGCCGCACCGGCAACGACGATCACGCGATATCTGACGATCAGCCTCGCGACGGGGCGGTACAGGGTAGTGAGCACGCGGCTGACTGGGTTGGTCGCTTCCGTCCGGAAGCGGCCTTTCAACAACAGCACCATAAGGGGCGGCGCAAGCGTGATCGAGAGAATGGCCGCCGCGAACATGGCGAACGTCTTCGTGTAGGCCAGGGGGGTGAAGAGGCGCCCGGCCTGGCCGGCAAGCGTGAAGATCGGCAGAAAGCTGATCGTGATCAACAGCAGCGAGAAGAAGATCGGTCGGCCTACCTCCTTACAGGCGTCCACGATGATGCGCTTGCGGTCCGCTTCGGGAGGCGCCGCGGCCAATCGCACGTGCGCGTTCTCGATCAGCACAATCGCGGCATCGGCCAGCTCGCCGATCGCGATCGCGATCCCGCCGAGCGACATGATGTTCGAGGACAAGCCCAGATACCGGATGGCGATGAACGAGAACAGCACGGACAGCGGCAGCACGATCATCACGACGAGAGCTGATCGCGCGTGGAACAGGAACACGAGGCAGATGATCGTGACGATCACTGCCTGCTGAATGAGGGTGTCCTTCAGGGTGGCGATGGATCCAAGGATCAGGTCGGATCGGTCGTAGGTTGGGATCAACTGCACGCCGTCGGGCAGCCGCAGCGTGACGATCTCACGCTTGACCGCCTCGATCACCTCGAGCGCGTTCGAGCCGATGCGCATCACGACGATGCCGCCGACGGCCTCACCGCGCGCGTTCCAGTCCGCCGCCCCGCGCCGGATCTCGGGGCCGAACTGCACGCGGGCGACGTCGCGCAGGCGGATCGGGT
>DATEKY010000762.1:0-4943 GCA_035277225.1 Xanthobacteraceae bacterium | reverse complement strand
CAGGCAAATGGGTGGCGGACAGCAGGCAAATGGGTGGCGTGCTGTCCGCCGACGACCTGCGCGGATGCAAGGCGCGCGTCATGCAGGCCGTGGAGCACTCCTGGCGCGGCCGCACGCTGCAGCTCACCGGGCCACTGACTGCCGCGCCGACTGCCGCCGAGGTGCTGCGGCAGATGGAGGGCGCTCGCTTCGGCAAGGCGCCGGACGCCGCGTGGTACGTCGCGCTCGCGCGCGCGCTGAAGGCCGCCTATGCGCGCCGCCTCACGTCGCTCGGCGATGCCGAGCCGCAGGCGGCCGAAAGCTGCACCACCCACATCACGGTCGCCGATGCCGACGGCACGATGGTGGCGATGACGACGACCTTGCTCTCCTCGATGGGCAGCCGCGTGGTGCTGCCGCAGACCGGCGTGCTGATGAACAACGGCGTGATGTGGTTCGACCCTTCGCCGGGCAAGCCGAACTCGATCGCGCCGGGCAAGCGGCCGCTCACCAACATGTTCCCGATCATCCTGCGCGACGGCGGCAAGCCGTGGATCGCGGCCGGTGCGTCGGGCGGGCGGCGCATCATGGCGTCGGTGCTGCAGATGATGTCGTTTACGGCCGATTTCGGCATGAGCCCGAGCGCCGCCGCACACCAGCCGCGCATCGACGTATCCGATCCCGACAAGGTGACCGCCGACCGGAAGCTCGCACCGGAGATCATCAGCGCACTGCAGGCCGACGGGCCGGTGGAGGTGGTGGAACACGGCGTGCTGCCGCTCAATTTCGCCTGCCCGAACCTGATCGCGCAGGCCGACGGCGCGCGCACCGGCATCAGCGATGCGGCCTCGCCGTGGTCGGGTGCGGTTGCGCAGGCCTAGGCACCAAATTGCCGACTACCGTTCGGCTTTGTAGAATGGCTTGCAGATATTCGCAGGGGACGTGCTTTGACCCGTGGCGAGCAATTCGTCCAATCTCTACCGAGCAAGGCTCGGTTCTATGATCGGAACGAGCGACGCGGCTATGCGCTGACTCGGGCGGTTGCGGCTCGATTGATCGACGAGCCCACGCTCGTGCGTGAGGGTCTAGCTCACGCGCGCAAGCATATGGCGACAGATCCGAACCAATCTGCCCATTTCGAGATGTGGCAGGCTCTGTTGCGCCGTGACGTGGAAGAAATCGTGCGCTCACTCTTGGAGGACACGCCACACGGAGCGCTCCTGCGCGATACACAACCGGTTTTTGTTGTTCTCCCGGACGACGTGAGGCGGAAAATCATCGCCGCTGAACGCGGTGGTCCCGTCGCGGCCTAAAGCTCAGGAGCCGCGGATGACCGGGCGGATGCAGCGAGAGAATATCGATCACATCCTACGAGCAGCCGCTGGCGTCACGGGACAGAACAAATTCGTGCTTGTCGGCTCGGCGGCTGTGATCTTGCGCCTGAAGCACGTTCCTCTCGAAATGATGTACACACCGGAGATCGACATCTATGCCCCTGACGCCGGGGATGTCGAAGTGGCCTCCGAGCTGATTGACGGAAGTATAGGGCAGGGGTCTCAGTTTCACAGCAAGTTCGGCTATTACGGCGATGGCGTGTCTCCGGCGACCGCGAAGATGCCCACCGACTGGATGAGCCGCGCAATTGAGTATCGACCTTCTGGCGAAACAGCTCTCGTTGCGGTCGTGCCCGATGTTGACGACATAGGACTCGCCAAGCTCGTGGCGTGGCGGGAGAAAGATCAAACATGGCTGCGGGCCGCAGCGAACGCCAGCGTTATCTCGCTCCAGAGGATGGTCGAACGCCTCAAGATGATGCCTGCCTCCAACAGCGATGGATATCCTCCAAGTCATGAGATTCTTGCCGATCGGCTGAGATCGCTTGCTGCGCGAGCGAGAACAGAGATCACCATTCCGCCAAATCGGGACTCCTAGACGTCCTGGTGGCGAGGCCCGCCTCGCCGTGTTCCGCGCGCGCCGACTTTTGTCGCATGCTGCCTCGGCCGTTTCCGGTTGACCGGCCGCTCCCTGCCGCAATAGCCTCCCCCGGGGCGGCATAAGATAATAAGGCGTCCATAGGGACGCGGAGGGGGAGTGCTCTGGACACGAGCGTGCAAGACGCGCGTGCCGTCGCCCGCGACGTCATCGCGATCCGGCATCTGTCGAAGGTCTATGGCGGGCGCGGCGGCAACGTCACCGCGCTGAGCGATATCGACTGCACCATTGGCGATGGCGAGTTCATGTCGATCGTCGGCCCGTCCGGCTGCGGCAAGTCCACGTTGCTGAAGATCCTCGCCGGGCTGCTGCAGCGCTCCGGCGGCGAGGCGCTGCTCAACGGCACGCCGATCGACGGGCCGCGCAAGGACATCGGCGTCGTGTTTCAGTCGCCGGTGCTGTTCCCGTGGCGCAGCGTGCTCGGCAATGTGCTATTGCCGGTCGACGTGCAGCAGCTTGGGCGCGAAAAGATGCAGCAGCGCGCGTTCGACCTGCTCAAGCTGGTGGGCCTCGACGGCTTCGAGCACCGCTATCCGTGGGAGCTGTCGGGCGGCATGCAGCAGCGCGTCGCGCTGGTGCGCGCGCTGATCCACGATCCTGCGATCCTGCTGATGGATGAGCCGTTCGGTGCGCTCGATGCGCTGACGCGCGAGGCGATGAACGTCGAGTTGCAGCGGATCTGGATGGAGAGCCGCAAGACGGTGGTGTTCATCACGCATTCGACCAGCGAGGCGGTGTTTCTCGGCGACCGCGTGATGGTGATGACGCCGCGGCCGGGCAAGGTCGAGGACATGCTCGAGATCGACCTGCCGCGCCCGCGTTCGCTCGACGTGATGACGACCGAGAAGTTCGGCACCTATGTGCGGCGCATCCGCAAGTCGCTCAATGCCGGGGGAGGGCTCGAATGATCGGCGGCCCGAAGAACTTCGCGCTGCGGCTGCTGCTGATCGCGGCCGTGCTGGTGGTATGGGAGGCGATCGTCGTTGTCTTCGCGATTCCGCAATTCATCCTGCCGGCGCCGTCCAACGTGTTCACCGCGTTCTATCGCGGCTTTGCCAGCGCGCTTTACATCGACCACATCTGGATCACCGTCACCGAAACACTGATGGGCTTCGTGGTCGGGACCGCGCTCGCCTTCCTGCTCGGCACCGTGATCGCGCTGTCGCGCCCGGTCGAGTATTTCCTCTATCCGTTCGTCGTCATGTTCCAGGCGATGCCGAAGGTCGCGCTCGCGCCGCTGATCATCGTGTGGTTCGGCCTCGGGCTTACCTCCAAGGTGGTGAACGCCGCACTGGTGGCGTTCTTCCCTCTGATGGTCAACACCATCGTGGGGCTGCGCTCCGCGGAAGAAGACAAGGTCAACCTGATGCGCTCGCTCGCGGCGTCCAAGACGCAGATTTTCTGGATGCTGCAGCTGCCGAACGCGATGCCCTACATCTTTGCGGGCCTCGAGATCGCGATGATCTTCGCGCTGATCGGCGCGATCGTCGCCGAGTTCGTCGGTGCGCAGGCCGGCCTCGGCATGCTGATCCAGAGCATGAACTTCACCATGGACGTTGCCGGTCAGTTCTCGGTGCTGTTGCTGCTGTCGATGCTGGGTCTGGTGCTCAACGGCATCGTCACCGGCGTGCGCAAGCGCGTGCTGTTCTGGGATGCGTCGCAGAAGTTCACCGATGACGCCGCTAAGAAAGAAGCGATTTAGGCGGGGGCCGAACGAGGGAGAATGAAATGAAACGAACAGCCGTTGTACTGTCGGCTCTCGCGCTCGCGGGCGTCTTTTCCAGCACCGCGGAAGCGCAGACCACCGTGCGGGTCGCTTGGTGCGCGCGCACCGTATCGTCGGCCGCGGCGCCGTTCGCGATCGCGACGAAAATGGGCTGGTTCGCCAAGGACGGCATCAAGGTGGAACTGGTGCCGCTGCCCGGCTCGACCGACTGCGTCAAGGCGGTCGCCACCAAGGACGTGCAATACGGCCTGCCGTCGATCGAGCCGCTCGCAATCATCCGGCCGCAGGGCGTGAAGATCAAGAACTACTACACCGCCTATCAGGCCAACATCTACGGCATCGCGGTGCCGGACGATTCGCCGATCAAGACCTTCGCGGATCTGAAAGGCAAGAAGATCGGCGTCACCTCGATGGCGTCGGCCGGCGTGATCGTGGCGCGCGCGCTTGCGAGCAACAACGGCTTCAACCCGGACCGCGACATCTCGATCGTGGTCGCCGGCGAGGCGGCGCAGACCGCGGCGCTGTTGCGCGGCAAGCAGGTCGACGCGCTGTCGCAGTTCGACACGCAATATGCGCTGACCGAGAACGCCGGCGCCAAGCTGCGCCTGCTCGACACCAAGGACATCGCGAAGTTCCCGTCCAACGGGCTGATCGCGCTGGAGGAGCGGCTGGCCAACAACCGCGCCGAAGCGGTCGCGCTGGCGCAAGGCTATGCCAAGGGCACGGTGTTCGCGATCGCCAATCCGGAAGCCGCGATCCGCATCCTGTGGGAGGTGTTCCCGCAGACCAAGGCCACCGGCAAGACCGAGGCCGACGCGATGCGCGATGACGTGAAGACGCTGGAAGCGCGGGCGAAGAGCTGGCGGCTCGAGTCGGTCGGCGCCAAGAAGTGGGGTGACAATTCGGTCGAGAACTACGGCGCCTATGTGGACTTCCTGGTGAAGAACGGCCTCTTGAAGGAAAAGACCGCGACCACCGATCTCATCACCAACGATCTGATCGACGACATCAACAAGTTCGACGTGAAGGAGATCGAGGCGCAGGCGAAGGGGTGGAAGGGGTAACCCACCCGGCCGTGCTGCGCACGGCCATTGCCTGAAGCGACCGTCGTGCTTGACGTGTGAATCGCGTTCGGGGACACGCAGCCCGCAGTCTGCAAGCCAGGCTCGCGGATTGCGTGCGCGGAGCTCCTGTATTTTTCCTGTTGTTTACAGGAGCGCCGAGCAGGCCCGTTATTTTCCCTGTT
>DATEKY010000761.1:0-2077 GCA_035277225.1 Xanthobacteraceae bacterium | reverse complement strand
CGCGGTGACGAGCCCCTCGGAGCGCACGAAATTGCGCTCGCGCGGCAGCAGCGCGCCGACCACCAGGCCGCAGGCGAAGGTCAGCGCCGCAAACGCCACGAACCCGTTGCGCCAGCCGATCGTGTCGGCCAGCAGGCCGGCCAAGAACCGCCCGCAGAAGCCGCCGAAGCTGGTCGCCGCCATGTAGAGCCCGGTGACGCCGGTCGCCTCGGCGGGCGGCCATTCCTCGCCGATATAGGCCACGACGACGGTAAAGATCGGCGGCAGCACCAGGCCCTGCATGAAGCGCAGCGCGATCAGCGCATGCAGGCTCGGCGCAAACGCGATCAACATGGTCGGCACGGCGAGCAGGATCATCGCGGCGACGATCACCCGCTTGCGCCCGAGCACGTCGGCGATCGCGCCGGCGAATGGCGCGGTAATCGCGATGGCGAGCGCGGTGGCGGTCATCGTCAGGCTGATGTCGGCGGGGGTCGCGCCGAACTCCTGCGCCAGCGTGGGCAACAGCGATTGCGGCGCATAGAGGATGAGGAACGCGCAGAAGCCCGGGATGCCGACCGCGGCGCGGCGCAGACTTTGATTCATGACGCCGCATTATCGGCCGGCAGGCTGCGGAATGCATTAACCCGCCAGCGCATCCTTGGCATGCTGGAGGGTGTCCTCCGGCGTCCCCGACGCGTCGACCGTCTGCCAGTCGAGCGCACCGAGATCGTAGGCCGCCTGCTCGCGCGCTACCCTGGCATCCGCATCGGAGGCATCGTTCCGGCGCGCGCCGACGCGCGCAACGCGCGTGGCGAGATCGGCGGTCAGGAACAGGCCGTGGAAGCGATCCGACAGGGCGGCGACAGCCGCGCGCTCCTCGGGCCGCGCGAAGACCGCATCGACCACGACCGAATGGCCCGCTGCGATGATGCGCCGCGCTTTCGCGTTGAGCGCGGCGTAGACCCTGGCGCCGGCCTCGGCGCTATAGGCTTGCGCCGGCAGCCGCTCGGTTTCGCCGACGCCGAACAGCGTTTTGCGCTCGATATCGGAGCGCAGCAGCACCGCGCCGGGCGATGGCATGACATGCGGCGCGAGCGCCCGCGCCAGAACCGACTTGCCGGTGCCCGACAAGCCGCCGACCGCGACGAGCTTGGGGGCAGGCGGCGAGATCAGGTCGCACGCGAGCCTGAAATAGGTGCGCGCCGCCCTGGCGATCTCGTCGCGTTTGTCTGCGCCCTGGTCGAGCCGCGCCGCCGTCACCTTGGCGCGGATCGCGGCACGCACCGACATGAACAGCGGCAGGGCGGCGAGCGCGTCGAGGTTCTCGTCGCGGCGGGTCTCGGCGAGATAGCGGTTGAGCACGGTGTTGGCGGCGTCAGCCAGGCCGCGCTCGACCAGGTCCATCAGCAGGAAGGCAAGATCGTAGAGCACGTCGCCGGCCGCGATCAGCGGGTCGAACTCGACGGCATCGAATGGCACCGGGGCGCCGTCGATCAGTGCGATGTTGCCGAGGTGAAGATCGCCGTGTCCGCGCCGCACGAACCCCTGTTGTCCGCGCGCCAGCAGAAAGGGGCGTATGCGGTCGAGAAAGGCGCTGCTCCTGCGGGTCAGTTCTGCCGCAGCGGCCGGATCGAACAGGTTCGGCGTCTCGCGGAACGCCGCATCGTTCTGTCCGATGAAGTCTGCGAGCGCGCCGATCCATGGACCGGCTTCGACCCTGGGGGCGCCGGCGTGCGCTGTCGCTGTGGCGCGCGCGAGTACCCCGGCCAAGGCCGCATCGACCTCCCGCCGGTCCGCCAGGTGATCGAGTGTGCTGGTCTCGTCGAAGCGGCGCATCTCGACCGCCCATTCGACCGGCTCGCCGCCTCCGCCGAGCGCAAGGCCGCCGGCCTCGCGCATGACCGGCACGACGCCGAGATAAAGCTGCGGCGCGAACGGCCGGTTGACCTCGAGTTCGGCCTCGCAGGCCGCCTTGCGTTTCGCGACGGTCGAATAGTCGAGAAAGGGGAATTTGACCGCGCGCTTGACCTTGTAGGCGCGTTCGCCTGCCAGGAACACCGAGGCCGCATGGGTGTCGATCCGCGTAACCTTCGCG
>DATEKY010000760.1:0-3063 GCA_035277225.1 Xanthobacteraceae bacterium | reverse complement strand
CGCCCGCTTCTGCACGGTGAACACCTGCTGCCGGGCACAATGGGCGCACTTGAAGGTCTTCAGTTCCTGATCGGCGCGTGTCGGATGCGGCTCGAGGCTTGCGAGGTTCATCGGACCGCCGCAACTGCAGACGGGGAGAAGGAACGGGTTGCCCGCGCTGGCTGTCGGAAGCGAAGCTGCCATGGCGTCGCCCTCCTTTCTGGTTCGAATCAACCATGCCCACCGCGGCTAACCGCCGTCGCGGTATTGAGATTTTTCTGGGTGATTTCAAGGCGTTACAATCGGCGGGGGAACCGCAAGGGTTTGCGACCGAGGCAAAGCGCAGCCTTTTCCGCGGCGGCTGCGCCCATTTGTGGCGATCACGCCACACTGTTCCCGAATTCCGCCACGTCAGCGCCATCAGCGTTTGAACCGTTAACCATGCGCGGTTAACGTCCGAATCCGTACCGCGTCGCGTGTCTCTGGCGCAGATTCAACAACACTTCGGCAACCGGTGGGAGTGCGCGCCCCAAAGACGCGCGACTGCCCGGCGATTGGGGGACCCATGAAGAAAAGCATTCTCGCCCTGGTGACGGCCGCGATGCTCGGGCTGTTCGCACAAGGCGGCACCGCACACGCCTTCCTGCTCGGGGATCGCAGCCCGAACGTGACGGCGGGCCAGATCATCGCCGGCGGCGGCATGACGGTCGCGTACTTCGGCCTGACTTGCCGTCACAACTTTTCGCACTGCGCGCGCTTCGACAGCGCCCGCTCGCTCAAGTGGTACGGCCTGACCACGGTCGGCTGCTTCGCGCTGAGCCCGATCATCGGCGGCGCCCTCGTCAGCCTGAACGAGCGTCGCGAACTGCGCTCGAGCGAAGTGTTCATGATGCTCGGCGACTGCGTGCTGCCGATCATCGGCGGCCTGATCGCCAAGGCGGCGTTCGACGCGAACCCGCAGTGGGATGCCGGCACCGGCCGCTCACGCCGGTAACGCCTCACCGGACTAACGACGCAAACCCGCCGGGCAATCGCCCGGCGGGTTTTGCTTTTCGCGCACGCCGTGCTGCAAAACGGAAGCGCGCGCCAGTCATCGGTACGCGCCGCGGCCGATGCCGCATCGCATCAGCGGTTTGTCCGCGCTTTTCGGTTTAATTTGATTGTTTCGTGGCAGTGGCTTTCACGAAAGGTTCATTCGCGCGCCACTCTCGCGCCGCATAAACTTGTCAAAGGGCGATAGGGACTTCGGGAGGGGAAGTCAGCTGCTGCAGCCGAGGAGGCTTCATCATGCTCGCGCGCGACGTCTGCACCTTTGCTCCTCAGGCCGGACAGGTCCGGCTTCCGACTTGCCCGCAATGCGGCGACATGCTGCTTGCGCCCCTGCTCGCCGAACATGTAAGTGCGCGCCACGTCCGCAATCACTGGGCCTGCGAGTCGTGCGGGCATACCTTCCGCAAATCGTTCAGGTTCGAAGCGCTGATCGGTGAAGACGCGATCGCGTGAATGTCATACCGGGGCGCGACGTAGTCGCGAGCCCGGAATGACAGCGAACTACAGCCAGCCGGCGCGCCTGAACCGGTAGAACAGAATTCCGCACAGCATGACGATCAGCGCCATCACGAGCGGGTAGCCGAGCGGCTGCTCCAGCTCCGGCATGTGCTTGAAATTCATGCCGTAGATCGACGCGATCGCGAGCGGGATCGAGAGGATCGCGGCCCAGCCGGTGAGCTTCTTGGTGACGTCGTTCTGCGCCAGCGAGACCAGCAGCAGGTTGGCCTCGAGCGCGGCGGTCAGCAGGTCGCGCAGATTGTCGATGCCTTCCACCACGCGGATCACATGGTCCTGGATGTCGCGGAAGTAATCGTTCATCGCGTGATCGATCAGCGGCACGTCGTAGCGCATGATGCGGTTGCACACCTCCTGCAGCGGCTGCACGGCGCGGCGCAGCAGCAGCAGCTCGTGGCGCAGCTCGTAGATGCGCTCGACGTCGGCCTTGTCGCTTTTGTTGGAGAAGACCTCCTCCTCGAGCGCGTCGGCCTCGGCCTCGAGCCCGTGCAGCACGGGGAAGTAATTGTCGACGATGAAGTCGATGATCGAGTAGACGACGAAGCTCTCGCCCATCGCCAGCATCTTCGGCGCGCTTTCGCAGCGCGTCCGCACCTCGCGGTAGGCCGTGGTCGAGCCATGGCGCACGGTGACGACATAGCCGCGCCCGGCGAAGATATGCGTCTCGCCGAACTGGACCTTGTGATCGACGAGCTGCGCGGTGCGCAGCGCGACGAAGATCGCGTCGCCGTAGATCTCGAGCTTGGGACGCTGGTGCGCGAGCAGCGCGTCCTCGATCGCCAGATCGTGCAGCGCGAAGCGCTGCTGCACGGTGCGCAGCAGCTCCTTGTTCGGCTCGTGCAGCCCGACCCAGGTGAAGCTGCCGTCGGCCTCGCACGGGCAGGCCTCTTGCAGGTCGAGCTCGGCCCGGCGCTTGCCGGCTTCGTAGGTGACGCAGTTGATGACCGTGCTCATGCGCCACCTTCCTTGGGCTATCCGATTGCAGCCTTTACGCGCGCGGGGTGGAACGGCAGGTCGCGCACGCGCTTGCCGGTCGCATGCGCGAATGCATTGGCGATGGCGGCGACCGCCGGGCCTTGCGAGCCCTCGCCGGCGCCGAGCGAACGTTCGCCCGGACGGTTGATCAGCGCAACCTCGACCTTCGGCGCCTCCGGCATGGTGAGGATCGGATAGCTCGACCAGTCGCGCGAGCGGATGCCGCCGCGATCGAATTTGACTTCCTCGTGCAAGGTCCAGCTCGCCGACTGGATGATGCCGCCCTCGATCTGCTGGACGAGCCCGTCCGGGTTGATGATCAGCCCGGCATCGGCCGCCGACCAGGCGCGGGTCACGCGCATCTTCCCGCTCGTGCGGTCGACCTCGACGTCGGCGACGACCGCGCAGTAACAGGAGAGGTTCTTGTATTTCGAGAAGCCGATCCCCCTGCCCTTCGAAAGATCCCCCTTCTCGCCCGTCTTCCAGCCGGCCATCTCCGCCGCCTTTTCGATCACCGCCCGCGCACGCGGGTCCTTCATGTGC
>DATEKY010000759.1:0-4289 GCA_035277225.1 Xanthobacteraceae bacterium | reverse complement strand
CATCATGGCCGGCGAACTGCTATGGAAGGCGGCCGATGAAAACGACTGGGCTCGCGAGCCGCTGGCACATCTCGGCAACGACCGCTGGCAGGCGACCTTCACGCCCAGGCGCATCGGCCGGCATCTGTGCACCGTCGAGGCATGGCGCGACGATTACGCCTCGCTCTGTCACGAGATCGAGGTCAAGCACAAAGCCGGCGTCGACATCACGCTCGAACTGATCGAGGCGCGTCAGTATCTCGAAGCGTTGAACGCGAAGGCCGTCCCCTGCAACACGACGGCCTTGGGCAAGGCGATCGCCACGCTGCAAGACGCGGATGTCGCCGCCAGCGTGCATGTGCTGATCGCACCCGCCACCGTGAAGGCCGTCGCCGCATCCGCAGAGCGCGCCTTCCGCGTGCAGCACCCGCCGCTGCTGCTCGACGTCGAGCGGCCGCAGGCCGAATTCGCGAGTTGGTACGAGCTGTTTCCGCGCTCGCAGTCGGGCGACGCGAACCGCCACGGCACGTTCGACGACGTGATCGCGCGCCTGCCCGAGATCCGCGCGATGGGCTTCGATGTTCTTTATTTCCCGCCGATCCATCCGATCGGCAAAAAGAACCGCAAGGGCCGCAACAATATCCTCACCCCGGCGCCGGACGATCTCGGCAGCCCCTACGCGATCGGCAGCGATGAAGGCGGGCACGACGCGATCCACCCGCAGCTTGGAACGCTCGACGATTTCCGCCGCCTCGTCGCCGCCGCATCCGAGAACGGCCTCGAGATTGCGCTCGACTTCGCGATCCAGTGCTCGCCCGACCACCCGTGGCTGAAGGACCATCCGGACTGGTTCAAGTGGCGGCCGGATGGCTCGATCAAATACGCCGAGAACCCGCCGAAGAAATATCAGGACATCGTCAACGTCGATTTCTACGGCGCAGGCGCGCCGGAGCTGTGGGCCGCGCTGCGCGACATCGTGCTCTACTGGGCCGGCGAGGGCGTGCGCATCTTCCGCGTCGACAATCCGCACACCAAGCCGCTGCCGTTCTGGCAATGGATGATCGACGAGGTGCGTGGGCGCCACCCCGACGTCATCTTCCTCTCCGAAGCGTTCACCCGCCCGAAGATGATGTACCGGCTCGCCAAGGTGGGCTTCTCGCAGTCCTACACCTACTTCACCTGGCGCAACACCAAGCAGGAGCTGACCGACGATCTCGTCGAGCTCAGCACGACGGAAGTGAAGGAGTTCTTCCGGCCGAACTTCTTCGTCAACACGCCGGACATCAATCCGTACTTCCTGCAGACTTCGGGGCGCCCCGGCTTCCTCATCCGCGCGGCGCTGGCCGCTACCTTGTCCGGGCTGTGGGGCGTCTATTCGGGCTTCGAGGTGTGCGAGGGCGCGCCGCTGCCGGGCCGCGAGGAGTATCTGGATTCAGAGAAGTACGAAATACGCATCCGCGACCGGAATGCGCCCGGCAATATCGTCGCCGAGATCACCAAGCTCAATCAGCTGCGCCGGGCCAATCCCGCGCTGCAAAGCCATCTCGGCGTGACGTTCTACAACGCGTTCAACGACCAGATCCTGCTGTACGGAAAGCGCCTGCCCGGCGGCGAGGACATGGTGCTTGTCGCGGTCAGCCTCGATCCGCACGACGTGCAGGAAGCAACCTTCGAGCTGCCGCTGTGGGAGTGGAAGCTTCCGGATCACGGCTCGCTCTATGTCGAAGACCTGATGCGCGGCCATGGAGCGGTCTGGACCGGCAAACTGCAGCGCGTGCGCCTCGATCCGGCCGATCTTCCGTTCGCGATCTGGCGCGTCACGCTGCCTGGAGGCGCGCCATGAACGCCCCGCAGGCACGGATCATGGTCGCCGCGGCGGACGATCCGCTCTGGTACAAGGACGCGATCATCTACCAGATGCACGTCAAGTCGTTCTTCGACGCCAACAACGACGGCGTCGGCGACTTCCCCGGCCTGATGATGAAGCTCGACTATATCGCCGAGCTCGGCGTCAACACGATCTGGCTGCTGCCGTTCTATCCCTCGCCGCGGCTCGACGACGGCTACGACATCAGCGAGTACCGCGCGGTTCATCCCGACTACGGCACGATGGCCGACGTCAAGCGCTTCATCGCGGCGGCGCATGCACGCGGCATCCGCATCATCACCGAGCTCGTGATCAATCACACCTCGGACCAGCATCCGTGGTTCCAGCGCGCGCGGCGTGCCAAACCCGGATCGCCGGCGCGCAATTTCTACGTCTGGTCCGACAACGACCAGAAATATTCCGGCACGCGCATCATCTTCCTCGATACCGAGCGCTCGAACTGGACCTGGGACCCGGTCGCGGAAGCCTACTACTGGCACCGCTTCTATTCGCATCAGCCGGATCTCAACTTCGACAATCCGAAGGTGATCGAGGCCGTGCTCGGCGTGATGCGCTTCTGGCTCGATCTCGGCGTCGACGGGCTGCGGCTCGACGCGGTGCCTTACTTGATCGAGCGCGAAGGCACGAACAACGAGAACCTTCCCGAGACGCACACGGTGCTCAAGCGCATCCGCGCCGAGCTCGACAAGGCCTATCCGGGCCGCATGCTGCTCGCCGAGGCGAACCAGTGGCCGGAGGACACCAAGGATTACTTCGGCCAAGGCGACGAATGCCACATGGCGTTCCACTTCCCGCTGATGCCGCGCATGTACATGGCGCTCGCGCGCGAAGACCGTTTCCCGATCACCGACATCATGCGCCAGACGCCGCAGATCCCCGACAACTGCCAGTGGGCGATCTTCCTGCGCAATCACGACGAGCTGACGCTCGAAATGGTGACGGATTCCGAGCGCGACTATCTGTGGGAAACCTATGCGGCGGACCGGCGTGCGCGCATCAACCTCGGTATCCGCCGCCGCCTCTCGCCGCTGCTCGAACGCGACCGCCGCCGCGTCGAGCTGATGAACTGTCTGCTGCTGTCGATGCCGGGCACGCCGGTGATCTACTACGGCGACGAGATCGGCATGGGCGACAATATCCATCTCGGCGATCGCGACGGCGTGCGCACGCCGATGCACTGGTCGCCCGACCGCAACGGCGGCTTCTCGCGCGCCGACCCGGCGGCGCTGGTGCTGCCGACCCTGATGGACCCGCTCTACGGCTACGAGACCATCAACGTCGAGGCGCAACTGCGCGATCGCCACTCGCTGCTGCACTGGATGCGCCGCATGCTGGCGATCCGCCGGCGACATGCCGCGTTCGGGCGCGGCACGCTGCGCTTCCTCTATCCGAAGAACCGCAAGGTTCTGGCGTTCCTGCGCGAGTACGACGACGAGATCATCCTGTGCGTCGCGAACGTGTCGCGCGCGCCGGAAGCCGTGGAGCTCGATCTCTCGGAGCTTAGCGGCCGCGTGCCGGTCGAGCTGAACGGCGGCTCGCTGTTTCCGCCGATCGGACAGCTCACGTATCTGCTGACCTTGGCGCCATACGGCTTCTACTGGTTCACGCTGGCGGCGCAGAGCGAGCCGCCCGCATGGCACACCAAAGCGCCCGAACCGATGCCGGAATACATCACGCTGGTGACGCGCAACAGGATCGCGGACGCGCTGGCCACGCCGGACGGCACGGCCTTCGTGCGCGACGTGCTGCCGTCCTATCTGATGAAGCGCCGCTGGTTCGCCGCCAAGGACCAGAGCATCAAGTCCACCAAATTCAAGTATCTGGCGCCGCTGCCCGACGGCAACCGCGAAGTGCTGCTCGCCGAGATCGAGACGAATACCGACGGCGAGATCGATCGCTGGCAGTTGCCGCTGTCGGTCGCTTGGGATGACGAGCCGGCCGCCGCGCTGCCCGGCCAGCTGGCGCTCGCGCGGGTGCGACGCGGGCGGCGCACCGGCTTGCTCACCGACGCGTTCGCGCTGCCGGCCTTCGCCAGTCAGATGCTGGCCGCGCTTGCCGGAAAGGGCCGGATCGAGACTGCGGAAGGATCGATCGTGTTCGAGCCGGTCGACGGCAAGACCGAGCTTCTGCAACGGCCGGAGAACGCGGGTGTGCTCTGGCTGTCGGCGGAGCAGTCGAACAGCTCGCTGATCGTCGACGACGCCGTGATGCTCAAGATCTTCCGCAAGCTGTCGGCCGGTGAGCATCCCGAAGCCGAGATGAGCCGTCACCTGACGGCGCAGGGCTTTGCGAACGCGCCGCCGATGCTGGGTGAAGTCGTGCGCGTCATGAACGATGGCGCGCGCTGGTCGCTCGCGGTCGCGCAAGGCTTTGTGCGCAATCAGGGAGACGGCTGGGCCTGGACGCTCGATCGGTTCAGCCG
>DATEKY010000758.1:0-2580 GCA_035277225.1 Xanthobacteraceae bacterium | reverse complement strand
GACCGAGGCCGAGATGGCGCAGGCGCTCGACATTCTCGACGAGGCGATCGGGACCGTCGCGGCGGAGAAGCCGTGACCGATGCCATCGTGATTGCGCGCGAGCGTCCGGACCAGCCGGACGTGATGCAGCTGATCGAGGCGCTCGACGCGCACGCGATCGCCCTCTATCCGCCCGAAAGCAATCACCTGCTCGATGTCGCGGCGCTGTGCGCACCGGCCGCCACGTTTCTCGTCGTGCGGGCAGGAGGGGAGGTCGTCGGCTGCGGCGCGCTGCTGCGCGACCCGCGCGGCTGGGGCGAGATCAAGCGCATGTATGTGCGGCCCGATCAGCGTGGATACGGCATCGGGGCGCGCGTCCTGGCCGAGCTCGAGACGATCGCGGGGAAAAGCTGCCTGCCGCTGCTGCGGCTGGAAACCGGCATCCACAATACCGAAGCGCTTGCCCTCTACCGTCGCGCGGGTTTTGTCGAGCGCGAGGCGTTCGGGGATTACGCGCCCGACCCGTTGAGCGTGTTCATGGAAAAGCGTGTAAGGGTGTAGATTCGTAGGGTGGGCAAAGCATGCCCGCGCGAAAGCGGGG
This sequence comes from Xanthobacteraceae bacterium, assembly GCA_035277225.1. Taxonomy (GTDB): domain Bacteria; phylum Pseudomonadota; class Alphaproteobacteria; order Rhizobiales; family Xanthobacteraceae; genus PALSA-894. Next base: position 2,000 of record DATEKY010000758.1, on the reverse strand, counting down.
GACGCCTAGCGTCGTGCCCACGCGGGGGGACGAGGAATCATGCCGGGCAATCTCAGCTTCAGCGAACTGAAGAAGGCCGTCGCGGCCGGCACGATCGACACCGTGATTGTCGCGATGGTCGACATGCAGGGGCGTCTGGTCGGCAAGCGCTTCCAGGCCGAGTTCTTCGTCGACGGCGCGCATGAGGAGACGCACGGCTGCGACTATTTGCTGGCCGACGACATCGACATGGAGCCGGTGCCGGGCTATGCGGCGGCGAGCTGGGACAAGGGCTACGGCGACTTCGTGATGAAGCCCGACATGGCGACCTTGCGCCGCCTGCCGTGGCTCGAGGGCACCGCGCTGGTGCTCGCCGACGTGCTCGACCACCATCACCACGACGTGCCGCATTCGCCGCGCGCGATGCTGAAGGCGCAGGTCGCGCGGCTGAAGAAACAGAAGATGCGCGCCTACTGCGCCTCCGAGCTCGAGTTCTATTTGTTCGACGAGAGCTACGAGGCGATCCACGCCAAGCGCTATCACGAGCCGAAGACCGCCGGTTATTACATCGAGGACTATCACATCCTGCAGACCACCAAGGAGGAGGGCGTGATGCGCGCCATCCGTCGCGGTCTGCAGGGCGCCGGCATTCCGGTCGAGAACTCGAAGGGCGAGTGGGGGCCGGGGCAGGAGGAGATCAACGTCCGTTATTCCGACGCGCTCGACATGGCGGACAACCACGCGATCCTGAAGAACGGCGTCAAGGAAATTGCACACGGGCAGGGCAAGGCCGTCACCTTCATGTCGAAGTGGAATTACGGCCTCGCCGGCTCCTCGTCGCACGTGCACACGTCGCTGTGGGACGCGGCGGGCAAGACGCCGCTGTTCTTCGCGCCGAAGGCCGAGTTCACGATGTCGCCGCTGATGCGCTCCTACGTGGCGGGCCAGCTCGCCTACGCGCGCGACATCACTTACTTCCTCGCGCCCTACATCAACTCCTACAAGCGCTTCCAGGTCGGCACCTTCGCGCCGACCAAGGCGGTGTGGAGCCGCGACAACCGCACCGCCGGCTTCCGGCTGTGCGGCGAGGGCGGGAAAGGCATCCGCATCGAGTGCCGCATCGGCGGCGCCGATCTCAATCCGTATCTGGCGTTTGCGGCGCTGATCGCCGCGGGCCTCAAGGGCATCGAGGAGAAGCTCACCCTCGATGCGCCGTTCTCGGGCGACGCCTATTTCGGCAAGGCGCTGCCCGAAGTGCCGAAGACCCTGCGCGAGGCGACCGAGTGCCTCGACAAGTCGACGATGCTGCGCGCCGCGCTCGGCGACGCGGTGGTGGATCACTACGTCCACACCGCGAAGTGGGAGCAGTTCGAATACGACCGGCGCATCACCGACTGGGAGCTGATGCGCGGGTTCGAGCGCTACTGACCGCCACGCGCTCGGATACCCTCTCCCCTTGAGGGAGAGGGTGGCGAGCGAAGCGAGCCGGGTGAGGGGTATCTTTCTAAATCCTCGCGTTTGGCTCATACCCCTCACCCGGCACGTTGCGCGCTTTCGCGCGCAACGCGCCACCCTCTCCCTCAAGGGGAGAGGGTTGCACCGAGCTCCTGGCTGGCATCATGCCCGACATCGTCTGCATCTCCCCCGTCGACGGCCGCGAAGTGGTGCGGCGCGCCGCGTCGTCCGCTGCCGAGATCGAGGCCGCGGTCGCGGCGGCGCGCAAGGCGCAGGCCGAATGGAAGCGCGTGCCGGTCGCAGAGCGTGGCAGGATTCTCTCCAAGGCGGTCGATGCGATGCTGGCGATGCGCGAGGAAGTCGCGCCGGAGCTCGCCTGGCAGATGGGCCGGCCGGTGCGCTACGGCGGCGGCGAGCTGAACGGCTTCGAGGAACGCGCGCGCGCGATGATCGCGCTCGCCGAGACAGCACTGGCGCCGATCGTCCCCGAGCCGAAGCCGGGCTTCAAGCGCTATGTCGCGCGCGAGCCGGTTGGCATCGTGCTCACCGTCGCGCCGTGGAATTAC
>DATEKY010000757.1:0-2450 GCA_035277225.1 Xanthobacteraceae bacterium | reverse complement strand
AGCCCGTCGGCTCGACCGAGCGCTACGTGGTGTGCGTGCGCTTCGACGCGAAAGGCCCGACCGGCGCCTACACCGGGGCGCGCGATCACCTGGTGATCTTCCTTGCCGGCAAGCTCGACCAGATGGGACCGGCGCGCGAGGCGTGCAAGGACGCCGCCTACGAGCCGTTCCCCGAGCTGGAGCGGCTGCGGCGCTAGCGCCGTCGATCACCTGAACTCCGTCGCATACCTGCCGGCGATCTCGCTGATCTGCGCCTTCGTTCTCGGCGTCGGCGGCACGCCGGGCCGCGTCGCCACCTCGCGAAAGAACGCCTCCAGTCCCGGCGGGGCGACGATCCACAGCAGGACCAGCTCGCGGTCCGGATTCTCGAAGCCGTGCCACCTGTTCTTCGGAATGAAGATCGTTCCGCCTTTCTCGATCGGATGACGCGCGTCGTCGAGGATGAACGTGCCTCCGCCGTCGATGACGTAGAACGCCTCGTCCATCTGCAAATGCCGGTGAATCGGAATGCCCACGCCGGCCAGGATCTGTTGCGTGCCCATCGCGAGGGCGGCGGAGCCTTTGGTCGGATCTGCCTTGATGAAGATGTTGCCGCCACGCTGGATGAGATGTTCGCCCTCCGCGGGACCGAGCACATAGCCTTTCGGCGCCGCCGGCTGGGCGAGCGCTCCGCGCTGTCCGACCGCGTGACCGATTCCGAGCCCTGCCAGCCCGAGCAGCAGGGAGCGGCGCTTGTGATTGACGTGCTTCATGGTGGCTCCGTTTGGCGTTGAGATCGACGCGGGGTCGAAGGTTCGGGTGCGCCCACCATGCCGCCGCAAGGCGATCCGCGCTTTGACCCCACCTTCACCCAACCTCCAGACCAGCTTGATTTTTGGCACCCCGGCGTCACCATCGATGAAATCCTTTTGCGCTCGGGCAAGCGCCGGCGGCAGACTGCGCCATGATCTTTCGCTTCGAGAACTTTTCACTCGATACGCAGCGGCGGGAGTTGCGCGGCGCGGACGAGTTGGTCCCGATCGAGCCGCAGGTGTTCGATCTGCTCGAATACCTTGTCCGCAACCGCGAGCGCGTCGTCTCCAAGGACGACATCATCGCGGCGGTCTGGCGCGGCCGCGTGGTCTCCGAGTCGACGCTGACCAGCCGGATCAATTCCGTGCGCAGCGCGCTTGGCGACAGCGGCCGCGTGCAGCGGCTGGTCAAGACGATGCGGCACAAGGGCCTGCGCTTCGTCGGTGCGGTGACGGAGGCGGGCGGTGAGCGTGAAGGACCTGCTCCAACGGCGGCGGCGCTGCTCCCGGTGCAAGCCCCACCCGACAGGCCCTCGATCGTCGTTCTGCCCTTTGCCAACCTCGGCGGCGATCCGGCCCAGGACTACTTCGCCGACGGAATGGTGGAGGACATCACGATGTCGCTCGGCCGGCTGCCGTGGCTGTTCGTCATCGCCAGCGCGTCCGCCTTCACTTACCGCAACCGCGACATCGACGTACGCCGGATCGGCACCGAGCTCGGCGTGCGCTACGTCCTGCAGGGCAGCGTGCGAAAAGATCGAGGCCGCGTTCGCATCGTCGTTCATTTGACGGACGCGTCGAACGGACGACAGCTTTTCAGTGAGCGCTTCGAGGGAAAGCTCGACGATGTGTTTTCCACGCAGGACCGCGTCGCGACGCAACTGATCGCCGCGATCGCCCCCGCCTTGCGCTCGAAAGAAGTCGATCGTGCCCGCCGCAAGCCCACGAGCAATCTGACCGCCTACGACCTGTTCATGCGCGCGATGCCGCTTCGCCGCGACAACCCGGCGCAGAACGAGGAATCGCTGAGGCTTCTCTACCAGGCGATCGAGATCGATCCGTCGTTCTCCACCGCGTACGGGCTCGCCGCGTGGTGTCACGAGATTCAGGCGGTGTTCGGCTGGCAGGCGCGCTCGGAAGAACGCGTCCGCGAAGGCCTCAGACTTGCCCGGCTCGCCGCCGAGATCGGCGAGGACGATCCCGACGCGCTCTGGATGGCGGGACTGACCATCACGACGCTCGCCGGCGAACTCGCGCGCGGCGTGGCGCTGATCGACAGATCGCTTGCGATCAATCCGAATTCAGCGCGGGCGTGGTGGGCCAGCGGGGTGGCGCGGACGTATGTCGGCGAAACCAAGGCAGCGCTCGCGCATTTTGCCCGTTCGCGGCAGCTCAATCCGGTCGACACCGCGGCCTACGCGTACTGGACCGCCATCGCGACCACCCACTTCTTCGTCGGAAACTACGGCGCTGCCCATGACGCCCTCACAAAGGCGTTGCTGGACTGGCCCGACGCCCCGACCGCGCTCCGGCTCAACGCCGCCGTCTGCAGTCTGCTGGACCGCCATGAGGAGGGGCGCGGCTCCGTGCAGCGGCTGCGCGCAATCATTCCGGACGCGACGATCGAAACCACGCGCGCGCATTTTGAGCCTTACACCG
>DATEKY010000756.1:0-3050 GCA_035277225.1 Xanthobacteraceae bacterium | reverse complement strand
CCCTCCCCGTTAAACGGGGGAGGGAACGGACCGAGCAAGCGGCCACCTCATGCTGACCATTCTGTTCGACGGCATCGCCTATGGCATGCTGCTGTTCGTGCTGGCATGCGGGCTGTCGGTCACGCTCGGCCTGATGAACTTTGTCAACCTCGCGCATGGCGCCTTCGCCATGGCGGGCGGCTACATCACGGTCGTTCTGGTGAACCGGCTCGGCCTGCCGTTCCTCGGCGCGCTGCCGCTCGCCTTCCTGTTCGCCGCGTTGATCGGCGTTGCGCTGGAGCGCACGCTCTACGTTCACGTCTACGCCAAGACCCATCTCGAGCAGGTGCTGTTCTCGATCGGCCTCGTGTTCATGTCGGTCGCGGCGGTCGATTACGTGATGGGGTCGCAGCAGCAATTCGTCTCGATCCCGTCCTATCTTCAAGGCCAGATCAACCTGTTCGGCGTCGGCATCGGCCGCTATCGCCTGCTCATCATCGTGATCTGCGGCCTGCTCACCGTCGCGCTGCAATTCTCGCTGATGCGCACCCGCTTCGGCTCGCGCCTGCGCGCCGCGGTCGATGACGCGCGCGTCGCGCGCGGGCTCGGCATCAACGTCAACGCCGTCTTCGCCGTCACCTTCGCGGTCGGCTCGGGGCTCGCGGGACTCGGCGGCGCGCTTGGCGCCGAGATCCTCGGGCTCGACCCGCACTTCCCGCTCAAGTTCATGATCTATTTCCTGATCGTCGTGACCGTCGGCGGCACCTCGAGCATCACCGGCCCGTTCATCGCCTCGCTGCTGCTTGGCTTCGGCGACGTCGCGGGCAAATACTATGCGCCGCAGTTCGGCTCGTTCATCATCTACATCATCATGATCGTGGTGCTGATCTGGCGGCCGCAAGGCCTGTTCTCGCGCGCGATCGCCAAATGACCGACCGCGCCGCAAACCCGCCGCTGGTCGCGCAGGCCCACGGCCTGCTCGCCGCGCGGTCGCGCTGGAGCGTGCTCGAAATCGCGTTCTGGCTCGCGGCGTTCGCGTCGATCTTCCTGCTGCAGAGCAAGCACCTGATCCTGACCGAGATCGCGATCCTCGCGCTGTTCGCGCTCTCGCTCGACCTGCTGCTCGGCTATGCCGGCATCGTGTCGCTCGGGCATGCGGCCTTCTTCGGCTTCGGCGCGTATTGCGCCGGCATCCTGGCCAAGTACGGCATCATCAAGGAACCGGTGCTGGCGCTGCTCGCGTCGGGCCTCGCCGCGATGGCGCTCGGTTTCGTCACCAGCTTCCTGGTGCTGCGCGGCTCGGATCTGACGCGCCTGATGGTGACGCTCGGCGTCGCGCTGGTACTGCGCGAGGTCGCCAATCAGCTCGAGATCACCGGCGGCGCCGACGGCCTTCAGGGCGTCGAGATGCAGCCGATCCTCGGGCATTTCGCCTTCGATATCTTCGGCAAGACCGCCTACATCTACAGCCTGGTCGTGCTGTTCATCGTGTTCCTGATCGCGCGGCGCATCGTGCATTCGCCGTTCGGCCTGTCGCTGCGTTCGGTGAAGGGAAACCCGCTACGCGCGTCCGCGGTCGGCATCCATGTCAACGGACGCCTCGTCGCAATCTACACCATCGCGGCCGGCATGGCCGGGATCGCGGGCGCCCTGCTGACCCAGGCGACGCAATTCGCGTCGCTCTCGGTACTCGACTTCGAGCGCTCGGCCGACGTGCTGCTGATCCTGATCATCGGCGGCGCCGGCTATCTCTACGGCGGGCTGATCGGAGCGGTGCTGTTCAAGCTGGTGCAGGACTATCTCGCCAACGTCAATCCGCAGTACTGGCAGTTCTGGCTCGGCCTCATGCTGGTAATGATGATCCTGTTCGGGCGCGTCTACGGCGCCGTGATGGCGGCGCTGATCTTCGCGGTCTGCACGGTCGCGAAGCTGCCGTTCATGCAGAGCATTATCTTCACCGTCGTGGTCGTGATGACGCTCGGCCTCGCGCGGCCGCATGTCCTGAAGCTCACGTCCGCCATCACCGAGCGCGCCGTGGCGCTGCAGGCAGGGCTGAAAGCGCGCTTCGCACGCAAGGGGAGCAATCATGCCCCCGGTGCTTGAGACCAAGGGACTGACCAAGCAGTTCGGCGGCATCACGGCGGCGAACGACGTGACGCTCTCGATCGAGAAAGGCGCGCGTCATGCGCTGATCGGACCGAACGGCGCCGGCAAGACCACGATCATCAATCTCCTGACCGGCGTGCTGCGCCCGACCGCGGGCACGATCGCGCTCGAAGGCGCGGACATCACCAATCTCGAGGCGCACAAGCGCGTGCAGCTCGGCGTCGCGCGCACCTTCCAGATCAACCAGCTGTTCGCCGAACTGACGCCGCTCGAAACCATCGGGCTTGCGGTGTCCGAGCGCATGGAGCTCGGCCGCCAGTGGTGGCGCGCTGTCGGCTCGAAGGGAATCGTGATCGAGGAGTCGGTCGACATCCTGCAGCGCTTCCATCTTGCCGACGTGATGGACGAGCAGACCATCAACCTGCCCTACGGCAAGCAGCGCCTGCTCGAGATCGCGCTTGCGATCGCCTGCCGGCCGCGCGTGCTGCTGCTCGACGAGCCTGCCGCCGGCGTTCCCGAGGCCGAACGCCGCGACATCCTCGATGCGGTCGCGGCACTTCCCGACGACGTCACCGTGCTGCTGATCGAGCACGACATGGACATCGTGTTCTCGTTCGCCGACCGCATCTCGGTGCTGGTCAACGGCGCGCTGTTCGTCGAAGGGCCGCCCGAACAGGTCGCAGCCGACCCGCGCGTGAAAGCGGTCTATCTCGGCGAGGAAGCCCATGGCTGAGCTTCTCGCCATCGAGCAGCTGACCGCCGGCTACGGCGAGGCCGTCGTGCTGTCGAAGCTCTCGCTCTCGCTCGACGAGGGCCAGTCGCTCGCGCTGCTCGGCCGCAACGGCATGGGCAAGACCACGCTGGTCAATTCGATCATCGGGGTGACGCGCTATCGCGGCGGCACGATCCGCCTCGCCGGCCGCGACATCACCAGCCTGCGCGCGGACCAGCGCGCGCATCAGGGC
>DATEKY010000755.1:0-4130 GCA_035277225.1 Xanthobacteraceae bacterium | reverse complement strand
CTGCACCGTCGGCCGCGCGTCGTCGAGATAAATCACCACGCGCGTATTGGCGCCCGCGCCCTTGACCGCGAGCGTCACCGTGCTGCCGACCGCGAGCGGCACGTCGGAGCGCACATCGACGGTCGCCTGCGGCAACTGGAGGCGGAAGACGTCACTCTCGATCAGCTCGAGCACCAGCGCCTGCACCACCTGGCCGGCCTGCAACGGCGTACCCGGCGCTCCGAACGCGGTCGGAAGCGTGATGGCATTGGGCAAATGAATAGAGTCCACGAGGCATTCCTTGCGGTGGACCGACAATCACGGTGTAGGCCGCAAGGGTGAAGCGTTCGTTAACGATTGAGAAACTATCCCGCGAGGGAAAGGACCGTCCCCGCCCCCTGCATCTCGGCGAAGCGCGTCGCGCGGCGCGCGAGCGCGACCTCGTCGCGGCCCCACTGCGCCATGTTCCAGTCCTCGTCGACATGCGCGGCCGCCCATGCCTCCTCGACGCTGAGGCGGCCTTGCGCCAGCGCGAGCGCGAGCAGCGCCGAGCCGGTGAGCGTGGTGATGACGTTGACCGCGCCGAGCCGCCACGGATCGGACGGGATCGCGGCGCGCGCCGCCGCGATCGCGTGGTCGGGCTGCGCGGCGAACATCACGCCCTCGGCCAGAACGAAGCGCGCCCCAAGCGTCTCGCGCGCCCAGTCGAGGATCGGGTCCCAGTGCTGTGCCTGTTTGGCGACGAGTCCTGCGGGCGCATCGGCGCGATAGCAGAGGAGATCCGAGCCGAGATATTTCGCGACTTCCTCCGCGACCGGCGCGGGCGCCGCGGCGACGCCGTCGATGATCGCGTTCACCAGCCGCGTCAGCGGCATCACGGCCGGATCGATGCGCTCCTGCTGCGCCTCCCATTCGGCCGCGACCGCCTCGCCGAGCGCGCGCGACGGCAGCGCCAAAGCATTGCCGGCGGGCGTCCTGACCGGGCGATTGTCGAGCAAAACCGCGAAGGGCGCCGCGTCGGCGACATGCGCGCGCTGGTAAAACCGCTTGCGCAGTTGCGGCCGCATGTTGCGCCGCGCGGACTCGTTCGGATCGAGCGGGTCGCTGCCGGCGATGTCTTCCAGGATATCGCGCATGAAAAAAGGCCTATCTGCCGCAAGGCAGATAGGCCGTCGCCCCACTCACAACAAGGATAAAATCAGTGTGGCGCGTGACCGGTGAGATGGCTCCGCGCCTCCTCGGTATCGACCAGTTTGCCGTAGATCGCGCCGAGGATTCCGCCGTAGGCGAGATGAAACAGCGTCACGATCGCGGGTGCCGCGATGCCGAGCTCGAGCCCGAACAATCCCGCCCCGGTGAACGGCGCGATGCCGACCAGCACGATCGCGGCCGCGCCGAGCGCAAACAGCCCGCCGCGCGCCCATGACGGCCCGGGCAGGTAATCGTGCAGGAAGCCGAACAGGCCGCCCCACAACAGCGTGCCGACGAAGAAGTGAAACAGCCAGCCGGTGACCGGCGCGTCCGCGCCGACCGCTTCCGCCACGATCATCACCGGCTCGTGCAGGATCGAGAGCGCGAGCGTGGCGATGAAGCCGGCAACGACGCCGTTGCCGATGCGATCCGTGGCGGAGATGTGCGGCTCCGCGTCAGGCTTGCGCAGGCTGTGCATTGCTCCATTCCGCGTGGAAGAATCCATTCTCTCCCATCAGGCACACTTCGGTCGCGGTACCGCGATCGCCGAGCTTGCGCGCGGCATCGACAGCGAACAGCATCGCTTCCGACTTGCTCTTGTATGGGCCGAACTCTTCGTCGGCGAACTTGATCATCCAGGCGTCGTTGTGCTGGACGAGGAAGTATCGTGTTGGCGACATTCGTTGGCTCCCAATTGCTCCACCTAACGCTTGGGTACGCAACACGCCAGTGAGTGCATCAATAACGCCGCAATCGGTGCAAAGTTTGGCGCAAGCCATTCCGGAAAGGCCGGCCTAGCCTTGCGCGCCATGCATGCGGGATCGTGCCCGCAATTCGCAACAATAGGTGGGCTTTCGCAACTGCGGCGAAGCGCATTCTTGTTATGCCAGCGAAGCGGGGCAAATTTGCTCCCGCCAGCCGGCCGCGCGCGAGAAATGCCATGCCAGCCGCACGGGCCGGCGCGTTAACCTGTGCGCCGCAGCAAGCATAAACTTGAAACGATTTGGACCGACTTCGTGCGTCACAGTGTCCACATTCTGTCGAGCGTCGGCTCGAGTGTGGCGAACGCATCGATCACCGGCGCGCCGCTCGCCATCAGCGAATCGCGCGTGTGGTAGCCCCATGACACGCCGATCGCCGACGCGCCCGCGGCATGCGCCATCGCGATGTCGAACACGGTGTCGCCGACCACGACCGTGTTCTCCGGCGCGGCGCCCGCCTCGCGCATCGCGGCGATCACCATGCCGGGATCGGGCTTGGAGGGCGCATCGTCGGCGGTCTGGATCGTGATGAAGCGGTCGAGCAGACCGTGATGGCCGAGCACAAGCCGCACCCCGCGCTGTGATTTTCCCGTCGCAAGCCCGAGCACGATGTCCTCGCGGGCGCTCAGCGCCTCGACCGCCTCGCGGGCGCCTGGATAGAGCGGCTCGACCTGCTCGCTCTCGCGCAGTGCATGGAAGGCGAGCCTGTAGTGCTCGGCGAGGCTTGCAACCGGGAACTGTGCGTCGCCCCTTCCGAGGTGGGTAAATGCCTCGATCAGCGACAGGCCGACGATCGAGAGCATGGTGTCGCGCTCCGGAACGGGGAGCTGATGCGCGAGATAGGCCTCCGTCATCGCGGCGCAGATCATATGCTGGCTGTCGACCAGCGTGCCGTCGCAATCAAATATCACTAATTTCAATGACTTAGCCATAGAACTCAATGCTTTATTCCGGCCGCAGTCGGGCTATAAACGGCATCCCAGCCGGCGGCAACCATCCGGACAAATTCGGATGTGCCGGACGCCCGGTTTGACCATGGTAGCGGTGGCTTTCTGGGAATCGCTCTACTAACATTCCGCGCGGAATCGGCGGCCACAAGCCGGTCCGCGGGGATGAAGAGATCAGCGCCGCGCTGAGTCCCATTGGGGGCGCGAGCACGAGGACGGAATGAAACTTACCGACATTGCCGCGCCCGATTACTTTCACAAGGTCGTCGATTGCCAGTGGGCGTGCCCGGCACACACCCCCGTCCCCGAGTACATCCGGCTGATCTCGGCGGGCCGCTACGGCGACGCCTACATGGTCAACTGGAAGCCCAACGTGTTTCCGGGGATTCTCGGGCGCACCTGCGACCGCCCCTGCGAGCCGGCCTGCCGGCGCGGGCGGGTCGAGAAGGACCCGGTCGCGATCTGCCGGCTGAAGCGCGTCGCCGCCGACTACAAGGAGGACATCACCGAGCGGCTGCCGAAGGCGGTCGCCAAGGACAAGCGCAACGGCAAGCGCATCGCGCTGGTCGGCGCCGGGCCCGCCTCGCTCACCGTCGCGCGCGACCTCGCCCCGATGGGCTACGAATGCGTGGTGTTCGACGGCGACTTCCGCTCCGGCGGCATGATGCGCTCGCAGATTCCGAAGTTTCGCCTCCCCGACAAGGTGATCGACGAGGAGTGCAACTACATCCTCGATCTCGGCGTCGAATTCCGCGGCGGGCGCCCGGTCAACAGCCTCAAGGCGCTGCTCGCCGAAGGCTGGGACGCGGTGTTCGTCGGCTCCGGCGCGCCGCGCGGGCGCGAGCTCAACATCCCGGGCCGCGAGGAAGCCAAGAAGAACATCCACATCGGCATCGACTGGCTCTCCTCGGTCTCGTTCGGCCACATCAACAAGATCGGCAGGCGCGTCATCGTGCTCGGCGGCGGCAACACCGCGATGGACTGCTGCCGCTCCTCGCGCCGCCTCGGCGGCGAGGACGTCAAGGTGATCGTGCGCTCCGGCTTCGAGGAGATGAAGGCGAGCCCGTGGGAAAAAGAAGACGCGATGCACGAGGGCATCCCGATCCACAATTACCTCGTGCCGAAGGAGTTCACCCACGATAACGGCAAGCTCACCGGCGTCATCTTCGAAAAGGTGAAGGCCGAATACGACGCCAAGGGCCGCCGCAACCTGGTGCCGTCCGGCGAGCATGACCAGCATTTCGAATGCGAC
>DATEKY010000754.1:0-3413 GCA_035277225.1 Xanthobacteraceae bacterium | reverse complement strand
AAGCACAAGAAGGGCAAGGAGATCATCGAGCGCCTCATCAAGCATTGCGACGTGCTGGTTGAGAACTTCGCGCCCGGCGCGCTCGACCGCATGGGCTTCACCTGGGAGCACATTCACAAGCTCAACCCGCGCATGATCGTGGCGTCGGTGAAGGGCTTCGGCCCCGGCCCCTACGAGGACTGCAAGGTTTACGAGAACGTGGCGCAGTGCGCCGGCGGCTCGGCCTCGACGACCGGCTTCCGCGAAGGCCCGCCGCTCGTCACCGGCGCGCAGATCGGCGACTCCGGCACCGGTCTCCACCTCGCGCTCGGCATCGTCTCGGCGCTCTACCAGCGCATCCGCACCGGGCGCGGGCAGAAGGTGCTCTGCGCCATGCAGGACGGCGTACTGAATCTGGCGCGCGTAAAACTGCGCGACCAGCAGCGCCTCGCGCACGGTCCGCTGAAGGAATACAGCCAGTTCGGCGAGGGCGTGCCGTTCGGCAAGGCGGTGCCGCGCGCCGGCAACGACTCGGGCGGCGGCCAGCCGGGCTGGATCCTGAAGTGCAAGGGCTGGGAGGAGGATCCCGACGCCTACATCTATTTCATCACCCAGGCGCCGGTGTGGGGCGAGATCTGCGACCTGATCGGCAAGCCGGAATGGAAGACCGATCCCGACTACGCCACGCCGAACGCGCGCCTGCCGCGTCTCAAGGCGATCTTTGCGACGATCGAGCAATGGACCATGACCCAGACCAAGTTCGAGGTCATGGAGAAATGCAACGCGGTCGACATTCCGGTCGGGCCGATCCTCTCGATGAAGGAGATCGCCGAGGAGCCGTCGCTGCGCGAAACCGGCACCGTGGTCGAGGTCGATCACCCGACGCGCGGCAAGTACCTGACCGTCGGCAACCCGATCAAGCTGTCGGATTCGCCGTGCGAGGTGCAGCGCTCGCCGCTGCTCGGCGAGCACACCGAGGAAATCCTGAAGGTGCTCGGCTATTCGGCCGGCGACGTGACCGAGATCAAGGGCTCGGGCGCGATCACGCCGGCCGAGAAGGGCGCGCGGGCGGAAGCGGCGTAACTTGCTTCTACCCTCCCCGCGCTCCGTATCACCTCTCCCCTGCGGGGAGAGGTCGGGTGAGGGCGACTAGGTTCTAGCGAGGGGATACCCCCCTCACCCGGCTTGGCGCTTCGCGCCTCGCCGACCTCTCCCCACAGGGGAGAGGTGAAGAAAGCGGAGTTTTGGGGAGAGAACATGCGTATCGTGGTTCACGGCCAGCAGGCGTTCGGCAAGGCGGTGCTGGAAGCGCTGCTCAAGCGCGGCGAGAACATCGTCGCGGTCTATGTGGCGCCGACCAAGCCGGGCGCGAAACCGGACCCGCTGCTCGAAGCCGCGATGCAGGCGAACCTGCCGGTCTATCAGCCCGACAGCTACAAGAAGCCCGAGGTGTGGGAGGAATTCCGCGCGCTCAAGCCGGACCTGCAGGTGATGGCGTTCGTCACGCTGTTCGTGCCGGAAGACTTCCTCAACATCCCGACCCACGGCTCGATCCAGTACCACCCCTCGCTGCTGCCCGCGTACCGCGGCGCGAGCGCGATCAACTGGCCGATCATCAAGGGTGAGAAGGAGACCGGACTGTCGATCTTCTGGCCCGACAACGGCCTCGATACCGGCGACATCCTGGTGCAGAAGAAGACGCCGATCTCGGGCACCGACACGCTCGGCACGGTCTATTTCGATCGTCTGTTCCCGATGGGCGTCGAGGCGATGCTCGAAGGCGTCGACCTGGTGAAGGCCGGCAAGGCGCCGCGCATCAAGCAGGATGAATCGAAGGCGACTTACGAAGGCAAGTGCGGCCCCGGCAACGCCAGGATCGACTGGGGCAAGCCGTGGGAGCAGATCGACCGGCTGATCCGCGGCTGCAATCCGGCGCCCGGCGCCTGGACCACGCTCGACGGCAAGACCGTGAAGATCTTCGACTGCAAGCCGATCCCTGCGAAGGACCCGAAGGGCATCGCCGGCAAGCTCGGCGAGATCGTCGCGGTCGAGGCCGACAGCATCACCGTCGTCTGCGCCGACGGGCGCTTCAAGATCACGCGCGTGCAGGCCGATGGGCCGAAGGTGGGCGCGGGCGAATGGGCGAAGGCTGCAAATATCGCAACCGGCACCCGCTTCACGTGACGCTACTCCCCTCCCGATTTCTCCTCCATTGAACGACGCGCTTCCCTCCTGACGGATCATCAGCCATGCCCGCCTCGCAGCACCAGTCCCCGAAGTCCGACATCGAAATTGCCCAGGCCGCAAAGCCGCGCCGCATCGCCGACGTGGCGAAGCAAAAGCTCGGCATCGCGATCGAGAATCTCGAGCCCTACGGCCACTACAAGGCCAAGGTGTCGATGGACTTCATCAAGACGCTGAAGGACAAGAAGAACGGCAAGCTGATCCTGGTCACGGCGATCTCGCCGACGCCGGCGGGCGAAGGCAAGACCACCACCACCGTCGGCCTCACCGACGCGCTCAACCACATCGGCAAGAAGGCGATGATGTGCCTGCGCGAGCCCTCGCTCGGGCCGTGCTTCGGCGTCAAAGGCGGCGCCGCGGGCGGCGGCTATGCCCAGGTCATCCCGATGGAGGACATCAACCTCCATTTCACCGGCGACTTCCACGCCATCACGTCGGCGCACAATCTGCTCTCGGCGCTGGTCGACAACCACATCTACTGGGGCAACGCGCTCGGCATCGACTCGCGCCGCGTCGCGTGGCGCCGCGTGATGGACATGAACGACCGCGCGCTGCGCGAGATCGTCTGCTCGCTCGGCGGCGTCGCCAACGGCTACCCGCGCGAAGCCGGCTTCGACATCACGGTCGCGTCCGAGGTGATGGCGATCTTCTGCCTCGCCAAGGATCTCGAAGACCTGAAAGCCCGCCTCGGCAACATCATCGTCGGCTACACGCGCGAGCGCAAACCGGTGCGCGCTCACGAGCTGAAGGGCCACGGCGCCATGACGGCGCTGCTGAAGGACGCGATCGCGCCGAATCTGGTGCAGACGCTGGAAGGCACGCCCGCGTTCATCCACGGCGGCCCGTTCGCCAACATCGCGCATGGCTGCAACTCGGTGTCAGCCATGACCGCCGCGCTCAAGCTCGCCGATTACGTGGTGACCGAAGCCGGCTTCGGCGCCGACCTCGGCGCGGAGAAATTCCTCGACATCAAATGCCGCAAGGCCGGGCTCAAGCCCGATTGCGTCGTGGTGGTCGCGACCATCCGCGCGCTCAAGATGCACGGCGGGGTCGCCAAGAACGACCTGAAGAAGGAAGACCTCAAGGCGCTCGAAAGCGGCATGAGCAACCTGCAGCGCCACATCGAGAACATCAAGAAGTTCGGCCTGCCGGCGGTCGTGTCGATCAATCGGTTCTCGGCCGATACCGAC
>DATEKY010000753.1:0-2865 GCA_035277225.1 Xanthobacteraceae bacterium | reverse complement strand
CATGAGCGAGATGCAGGCCGGCACGTTCACGCGGCCGCGCGATCCGCTCAGCGTTCGTGCGGGCACCGCCGGCCGCGCGAGCCCGGGCACGCAGTTGCGCATCGCCGACGGCACGGCAGCGCTCCCCACCGACACCGAAGGCGAACTGCAGGCGCGCGGACGCTCGGTGTTTGCCGGCTATCTCGACAACGCGGAGGCGACGTCCGCGGCATTCACTGCCGACGGCTGGTTCCGCACCGGCGATCTCGCGCGGCTCGACGCGCAGGGCAATCTTAAGATCACCGGCCGCCTGAAGGACGTCATCAATCGCGGCGGGGTGAAGTTCAACGCGGCCGACGTCGAGACGATCATCGGCGCGCACGAGGCGGTCGCCCAATGCGCGATCGTGCCGATGGCCGACCCAGTGCTCGGCGAGCGCGCCTGCTGTTTCCTGGTGCTCAAGCCCGGCGCCAAGGCGATCACGCTCGACGACCTGCGCGCGTATCTCTCGGTGCGCGACGTCGCCAAGCTCAAATGGCCGGAGCGTGTCGAGATCATCGCCGAGATGCCGATGACGCCGACGCGCAAGGTGAAGAAGACGGAGCTGTTGAAGTTGTTGTAGCCCGCTGTCATTCCGGAACGCGCGAAGCGCGTGTCCGGAATCCATAACCACGATGCTAGCGAACTTGCGCCAGCCGCGCGTCATCGAGTGTCTTGTGTTTATGGATTCCGGGCTCGCCGCTGCGCGGCGCCCCGGAATGACAGCTACCCACCCGCCGTATACGGCCGGTTCTCCGGCAGCGGGATGAACTCGATCTCGTCGCCCGGCACGCCGGCGAACTTGCCGTCGCGCCACTCGTTCTTCGCCTGCTCGATGCGCTCCTTGCGCGAGGAGACGAAATTCCACCAGACGTGCCGCGGCCCGTCGAGCGTGGCACCGCCGATCACCGCGAAGCGCGCCGGCTGCACCGCCCTGATGGTGATGCGATCGGTCGGGCGGAACACCAGCAACTGCCCGGCCGCGAACCTGTCGCCCGACACATCGACCTCGCCCGACACGACATAAACCCCGCGCTCCTCGCATTCGGCGTCGAGCGGCATCGCGGCGCCGGCATCGAGCGACACGTCCGCGAACAAGGTCTCGGACACCGTCGCAAGCGGCGAGCGCGCGCCGAACATCGCGCCGGCGACGACACGCACGGTCTTTCCTTCGCCATTGACGATCGGCAGCTCGTTGCCGTCGAGATGCGCGAAGCTCGGATCGATCTCCTCCTTGTCGGCCGGCATCCCGACCCAGAACTGCAAGCCGTGCAGCCGCTCGCCCTCGCGGCGGTGATCCGGCGCGGTGCGCTCCGAATGCACGATGCCGCGCCCTGCCGTCATCCAGTTGACTGCGCCGGGATGGATCGCGGCCTTCACACCCAGATTGTCGCGATGGATGACCTCGCCGTCATACAGATAGGTCAGCGTCGACAGTCCGATATGCGGGTGCGGGCGCACGTCGAGGCCGTGCCCACTCTTGAACTCGGCCGGGCCGAAATGATCGAAAAAGACAAACGGCCCGACGGTGCGGCGCGTGCTGTGCGGCAGCGCGCGGCGCACCGCGAAGCCTTCGCCGAGATCGACGGTGCGCGGGACCACCACGGTCTCCAGCGCGTCGCAGGCGTAGCGATCGCCCGCCGTGGGGTCTTGGCCTCGAAAAAAACTCATGAGTTCCCTCGTTTGGCTGACGGAAGCCGTCAGGCTGGCGCGTATCTTGAATGTCGGGAGGGGCAACGCGGTTGTCAAACACCGGAAGGGCGGAAATCCGGCAAGCGGTATTTGCAGACCGGCAATGCCGAAACAGAGCAATTTGCGCGGGAATGTGAACGCAGCCCCGCCACGGCGCGTGATAGGCGTCCGCGAACAGGGGATTGGCGAATGGATATGGACAGGCCTTCACCGGCGGAACGGATTTCCGCTGGTCCGGCCAAGCCCGTGGTGCTGATCACCGGCGCATCGTCGGGGATCGGGACCGCGCTCGCCGAGGTATTCGCCGAGAACGGACACGAGGTCGTGCTGCTGGCGCGGCGCGTGCCGCAGCTGACCGCCATCGCCGAGAAGATCGCGGCCGCCGGCCACGCGAAGCCGCACATCCTGCCCGCCGACCTGTCGCGACCCGACTCGACCGAACGGATCGCGGCCGAGCTCACCGCGCGCAATCTCGAGCCCGCCTATCTCGTCAACAACGCAGGTTACGGCCTGCTCGGCCAGGCGCACGCGCTCGACCGTGCGGACCAGCTCGCGATGATCGATCTCAACTGCCGCTCGCTTGCCGACCTGTCGCTGCGCTTCATCGGACCGCTGGCGCGCCACCGCGGCGGCATTCTCAACGTCGCGTCGATCTCGGGCTTCATTCCGGGCCCGGGCATGTCGGTCTACAACGCCACGAAAGCCTTCGTGATCTCGTTCAGCGAAGGGCTGCGGCGCGAGCTCAAGCCGAAAGGCGTGCGCGTCACCGCGCTCTGCCCCGGCCCGGTGCCGACCGAATTCCAGGCGCGCGCCGGTATCATGGACGTGCATTATCCGCGCGGCTTCGACCGCACGGCCGACGACGTCGCGCGTCAGGGCTATCGCGGGCTGATGCGCGGACGCAGCCTGGTGGTGCCGGGCGCGCACAACAAGATCATCCCGCTGCTGCCACGCTTCCTGCCGCGCAGCTTCATCGCCACGATGGTGTATCGGAAGCTGCGGCGCTGGGAGGATGCGTAGCTGTCATTCCGGGGCGGCCCGAAGGGCCGAGCCCGGAATCCATAACCAAGAGCCGGGCGAGTGTGCGCCGCCGCCCATGCCTTTGATGGTTTCGTGGTTATGGATTCCGGGCTCGCGACTTCGTCGCGCCCCGGA
>DATEKY010000752.1:0-2224 GCA_035277225.1 Xanthobacteraceae bacterium | reverse complement strand
CGACCCTCTCCCCGCAAGCGGGGAGAGGGAGACCACCGAGGTCCGGGCTTGCAACTCATCTTCATCCTCGAACAGGTCCTCAACGGGCTGCTCTCCGGCGTCTATTACCTGCTGATCGCGCTCGGGCTGTCGCTGATCTTCTCGCTCGGCGGCATCGTCAACCTGGCGCATGGCGCGTTCTATGCGCTCGGCGCCTACCTCACCGTGATTCTCTCGCGCCAGATCGGGTTCGCGGCGACCTTCGTCGCGGCGCCGGTGCTGGTCGGGCTGCTCGGCGTCATCATTGAGCGGCTCTTGTTCCGCCGCTTCTATCGCGCCGACCCGATCCTCTCGCTGCTGCTCACCTTCGGTCTCGCGATGGTGGCCGAGCAGGGCCTGCGCATGATCTTCGGCGCGTCGCCGCTCGCCTACGCGATGCCGGACTTCCTGCGCGGACAGCTGTTCCTCGGCGACTTCATCTATCCGAAGAACCGCCTTGTCATGCTGGCCGTCGCGTCCGTCGCGGTCACGCTCACCTGGCTCCTGATCTACCGCACCCCGTTCGGCCGTGTGGTGCGCGCCGGCGTGCAGAACCCCGAAATGGTCGGCGCGCTCGGCATCTCGCTCGAGCCCTACATGATGGCGATCGCCGCCATCGGCGTCGGCCTCGCCGGCCTCGCTGGCGTGCTGCTCGCCTCGATCGTCACCATCCATCCGGCGATGGGGCAGGAGATCCTGACCGCCGCCTTCGTGGTGGTGGTGATCGGCGGGCTCGGCTCGTTCTGGGGCGTGGTCGCCGCCGCGCTGCTGGTCGGCGTCGTGCGCGGCGTCACGATCTACATCGAGCCGGCCGCGAGCGAAGCATCGATGTATCTCCTGATGGTGCTGGTTCTGCTGTTCCGCCCGCGCGGCCTGTTCGGCGAGCGCATCCAGAAGTTCGAGTAGGCGCAATGCAGCAGAAATATACGCCGCTGCTGATCGCGCTCGCGACGCTCGTGCTGCTGCCGTTCGTGCTGCCCGCGGTCGGTCTCACGCTCACCACCGCGACCGACGTGGTGATTTTCGCCATCGCCTGCATGGGGCTGAACATCCTGGTCGGCCACACCGGGCTCGTGTCGTTCGGCCACGGCGCGTTCTTCGGGCTCGCCGGCTATGCGGCGGCGCTGTCGCAGCGCCACTGGTTCCCCGGCGACATCGTGATCCCGTCGCTGTTTGCACTCGTATTTGTCGCGCTGTTCGCCTGGCTCGCGGGCTTTCTCATCCTGCGCCGTCGCGGCGTCTATTTCTCGCTGCTGACCTTGGCGCTCTCCGCCATGCTGTTCACCATCGCGTTCCGCTGGACCGCGGTGACCGGCGGCGAGAGCGGCCTCGGCGGCGTGGTGCGTCCCGCCGTGCTCGGCGTCGATCTCGGCCGCCCGTGGACCTATTACGGCCTCGTCGCGCTGATCGGCTTTGCGGTCACCGTTTTGCTCTGGCGCTTCCATCGCTCGCCGGTCGGGCACGTGTTGGTCGCGATCCGCGAGAACGAGCAGCGCGCGCGCTTCATCGGCTACCCGGCGGATCGTTACAAGCTGTTCGCCTTCACGATGTCGGCGACGATCACCGGGCTCGCCGGCGTGCTCTCGGTGTTCCACCATCGCTTCGCCTCGGCCGAGCCGATTTCGGTCGCGTTCTCCGGCGAACTGCTGGCGATGGTCGTGATCGGCGGCATGCGCTCGTTCCTCGGGCCGGCGCTCGGCGCGCTGTTCTTCATCTTGTTTCGCGAGTTCCTCTCGATCTGGACCGAGAACTGGCTCCTTTATTTCGGCCTGCTGTTCGTCGGCTTCATCGTGTTCTCGCCGACGGGTCTCGTCGGCGTTGCCGAGCAATTGCTCAAGCCGTTCCGCAAGCGTGTCGATGAAGCCGCCGCCATGTCCGCCCGCGAGGTCTCGGCCGACGCGCCGCTCCCCGACGCGCTCGCCAATCGCAAAGGCAGCGACGGTCCGGTGCTGATCGCGCGCGAGCTTGCGAAAAGCTTCGGCGGTATCCGCGCGGTGGCAGGCGCCGACATCGTGGTGGAGAACCGCAGCCTGCACGCGCTGATCGGCCCGAACGGCGCAGGCAAGACCACCGCGTTCAATCTCGTCTCCGGCATGTTTCCGCCCGATGCCGGCTTCGTCACCGTCGCCAACCAGTCGGTCACCGGTTTCCGCCCCGAAGACATCACGCGCGCCGGCGTCGGCCGCTCGTTCCAGATCACCAATCT
>DATEKY010000751.1:0-3443 GCA_035277225.1 Xanthobacteraceae bacterium | reverse complement strand
GCGGCAAGATCGCCCGGCGTCGCGAGCCTTGGCACTGCGAGATCGGCAAACCGCGGGGCCGGCGCGAACGCCGGGTACTGCAGGACCGGCTGGACGCTACGCGGGTTCTTGATCTGCGTGGCGGCGGCCTGCTGGAAGTCGGACGACCGCACCAGGAACGCGGTGAGCCAGGGAGGCGACGGCGGATAGTCGGTGGTCACGCCCTCGAGGAGCGCATCGACGAGCGCGTGCTGCGGCTCTGTCGTCTCGCCGCCGAGAAATGCTTCGGTCCGCTGCAGCAGGTCGCTACGCGTCCAGGTGCCGGCGAGCAAGGCGGCCGCGAGGTTGCGCGCGACCCGTTCGGCTGCATTCATCGCGCTGCGTCCAACGGCGGCAGGGCGGGCACTCCAACCATCCGGTTGGGCATGATGAAACGTAGGCAGGGCCTACCGGGCATCATGCAGTCGAATGCCTGAGAACGAGACGTCCCTGGGGTAGCCCCAGAGATCCCTGACTTGCCCGAGGGCACAACCAGGGACTGCTTGGAGTGACCCGCCTGCCATGAGGAAGGAATAGGACGCGGCCGGCCCGTGTCAACCGTCCCCCGATCGGGCGATATCGGACCTCGGCGGCCGGCCGTACGCTGTGCGGCGCAAAACCGCCTGCGCGCAAGCGAGACGATCTGGCTCAGGTGCAGTCGAATGGCGACCGTCGCAGCGGGCATGCAATGCCGGATCATTACGTCGCTAACCGACGACGAACTGAGATTCACCAATCCACGAACTCCGGCCGGCCTGACGCTGGAATTCGTTTGGAAGCGCGCGAAGTAAGGCGCAGCGCGGGGCCGCTAGCGCGGCCTCAACCCCAAACTCATGCGCGTGACGAGGCGGTCGAACGCCCGCTTCTCGGCGCGCGGATAGCGCAGGTCGACGCAGTGGATCATGCGGTCGCGCGCGAAATTGCAGCGCCGGTAGAGGATGCGGCCGCTCTCCGGCGCGGAGAACACGAAGAAGTCGCGCGCCACACGCTCGTAGGTCAGCTTGCGGCGGTCGTCGACGATGACCCGCCGGATGAACTGCGCGGGGCTTTCGTTGCGCTCGTTGACGAAGGCGAAGATGTGCAGCCGCGCGCGCCCGTCCGCCGAGGTGAAGACCTCGCCGCGCGGCGTGCCCTCCCCGCCCCGCAGCGTGAACACGCCGGCGGGAAACGGCACGGTCGTGCCGCTGGCGTTGCGATAGGTGGTCCATTCGGCGGCCGGTTGCGCGGCGGCCGGCTGCGGCAACAACCCGAGCAGGCTGAGGCAAAGTCCGATCAGCAGGCTGGGTGAAAGGCGTTGCATGCTCGTCAATACCCGCGGCTGCAGCGGGTTCCTGTGGCGCAGCACCAGGTTGTTCGATCGCGCACAAAACGAAACCCAGCACACCGGTTCGGTGCGCTGGGCTCGTCGGGTGACGTCAAAGTTTAGTCGACGATGGTGACGATCTTACGGGTACCCGGGTCCACGAAGTACACGTGGTTATCCGAATAGAAGTACTGATACTTGCTCACGCTCGGGCCCCAATCCGCCGGTACCGGGCTCAAGCGCACCTCCGCCGGCAGTGTCGCGCCGACCGCAACCTTCTCCTTGATCGTTACGGGTGCGACCTTCTGGGTCGTCACGTACTGCTTGATCTTGGTACGCTGGTCAGGGGCGAGTTCCACCGTCGCGGTCTGCGCGAGCGCGCCGGAACTCAGGAGCGCCGCAGTGGCGAGGATCATAAAGCGTTTCATCTTGTTCCTCCTCCTCTCGTGCACTTTGGTGCACGGTGGATAACGCATCGACGCGCAAGACGTTCACTGCCTCGGCGAGGATCGATGCGATTTTCACCTTGAGCGGGAAGAGACGCTTTCACTGAAACCCCGCGCGCCGACGCGAGCGCGTGCGATCACTCAGCGATGATGCTCTTCATCCGGTGCACCACGGCATCCGGGAGCACATCCAGATACGGGCCGACGAAGAAATCCTCGCCTGCGCCATCGCCGAAGTAGCGGTCATAGGCCGCGATCATGGCCCGCACCGGGTCGAGGCACTTCGGCACCGAATCGACGATCAGGTCGCCGAGGTTCGACGCCGGGTTGTCCCTCCGGAACCGCGTGTCCGAAGCCACAGTGCGCGCAATGCAGTCGGTTGCCGAGCGGACGTATGCCTGGGTTGCCGCGTCTCTTTGCTGCAGTGACAGTTGCCGTACCGGCGTCTCGACCGCCGTGCCGGCGACACCGACGACCAGCGTCGCTGCCGCGAGTTTCGACAGAATCATCATTCAATCCCCAGCCCCGACGCAGGATACAACAAGTTTGATTTCGAGGCACCCCTGAGTTCCAGCGGAGTGTGTAAATCCGTCCGCCGGAACAAAGCTCCCGACAAACTATTCAGGAAGGGGCGCTGCCGCAGCGCGCCCTTTTGAACAGGAGTTCCGTATGAACCGCAGAATGATGGTAACTGGTGCCGCGATCGCGTTGGCGCTCACGGCATCCAGCCCCACCTTCGCTCAGGGTGTGGGCGTCCAGGTCGGCCCGGTCGGCGCCGGCATCACGTTCGCGCCGGAGCAGCGCACCCGCATCAAGGAATATGTCGTGAAGGAACGCGTCGCGCCGGTCACGGTGCGTGAACGCATCGCCGTCGGCACCCGCTTGCCGGCGGACGTCGAGCTCCGCGCGGTCCCGTCCGACTGGGGTCCGTCGGTGAGCCGCTACCGCTACATCTATTCGGGCGACAACGTGTACTTCGTCGAGCCGTCGACCCGCGAAGTCGTTCAGGTGATCGACTAAGCGAGACTATCCGGACAGGATCGAAGAGCCCGGCCTTGCGCCGGGCTCTTTTTCGTTGCGCCTGTCCCTTCGCCCGGGGCTCGCGCGTCCTGGACACGGTTAACGGTTTGTTATGCGCCCGTCGTCATGGTGAGCAAAATCGCGGGGCTCGTCCGCAGAAACACCAGTTGCTCGCCCGGGGCTCACATTCATGCAAAGAATAATGATGCGCCGCCGCTTCACCGGCGCCATTGCGTTGACGGCGTTCATCCTCACGATCGCCGTGATGGCCACATTCAAGCCGGCGCAGCGAAATGCGGTCGTCGACGTTTACGGCGCCGACTATCTGATCCTGAATCCCGAAAAGGACTGAAGGCCGTCGGCGGCGCGCAATAGTCCGCCTGAACCCGGAACCACCGAATGGCCAAGCGCTCGCGTCGTTTCAAAGCCGGTGTCTCGGCCGTCGCAATCCTCGTCGCGGTGTTCGGCGCCTACGGCGTCCGCAAGCTGCAGGCGCTCGCGGCCGATCCGGTCGGCGAGAAGGACTGCCGCGGCGAACCGGAGCGGATCGACGAGCGCGTCAGAGCGGTGCAGCCGGTCGCCGGGCTGACCTGGTCGCAGCTCGGCGGCACCATCAACGACGCGAGCTGCCTCAACCGCACCGAGATCTACGGCAT
>DATEKY010000750.1:0-8370 GCA_035277225.1 Xanthobacteraceae bacterium | reverse complement strand
ACGGAAGACTCCACGCTCTCGATCGCGATCGAGCTGGAAGGCCATTGCTACAGCCGGCTGCGCCAGTCGGACGATTTCAAGGAAGGCGTCGAGGCGTTTCACGCCAAGCGCCCGGCCAAATTCAAGGGAAGCTAGTGCGTGATCCCGAAAAGGGTGCAGCGGTTTCCCGCCTGCGCGAAGCCTTGGCAAAGTCCTCTTGCGTGGATCAATGCTTCGGCGGGCGAAGGCAGGTCGGACAAGCTCCCGCACAAAACTAAGAAAGGCGAAGCCCCATGAAATGGTGCCGGTTCACCAACGAGGGCGAGACGTCCTTTGGGTTGATCGACGGGGAGAGCGTGCGGCGCGCTGACGGCGCGCCATGGGCGCCGCACACGGTGGCGTCGCAGCGCTTCGCGCTGAAGGACGTGAAGCTCGAGCTGCCGGTGATCCCGAGCACGTTCTTCTGCGTCGGCGTCAACTACCGGGATCACGTCGAGCGCATGGCGGCGCGGCGCGGCACCAAGCCGTCGTTCCCGCCGCGGCCGGACATCGGCTATCGCGCCAACAACGCGTTGATCGCGCATGAAGAGAACATCGTGAAGCCGCGCGACGCGGGCGAGCAGTTCCAGTACGAGGGCGAACTGGTCGCGGTTTTCGGCAAGCGCTGCCGCAACGTCTCGAAGGAGGAGGCGCTCGATTACGTGTTCGGCTGGACCATCGGCAACGACGTAAGCGAGCGCACCTGGCAGGCGAACGACCGCACGCTGTGGCGGGCGAAGAACTGCGACACGTTCAAGCCGATGGGCCCGTGGATCGTGACCGGCGCCGACATCGACGCGATGCAGACCACGATTCGGCTCAACGGGCGCGTGACCGAGACGTTCAAGACCAACAACATGATCTTCGATGCGCCGACCTACATTTCCGAGGTCAGCCGCTACTGCACCATCGAGCCGGGCGACGTGATGTGGATGGGCACCGACGGCATTCCGGAGAACATGAAGCCGGGCGACGTGTGCGAGATCGAGATTTCGGGGATCGGGGTGCTGAGGAATAAGGTGGTGGCGGAGTAACTCTCTGGTGTCCCGGGCGCACCGCAGCACACAGTGATGCGGTGCAGACCCGGGACCGCTAAGGGCTCTGAGCGTTGTGCGATCCCGCGTCTGCGGTGCATCACTTCGTGCCGCACTGAGCGCGGGACGCGATCACGGCAGCTTCCTCACCCACCCGGCAATCGCCTGCACCACGGCGGCCGGCTGCTCCGGCAGCAGCGCGTGGCTCGCGTTCGGGATCACCGCCAGCGTCACCCGATCGGGAAACTCGTTCTTCAGATCGTTGCGCGAGGCCTCCGGCATGAACGGATCGATGCCGGCCTGCAGGTCGAACAGCGGCACGCTGCCGGCGTGCCACCAGTCGGACTGCTTCACATTGGCGGCGGCAACACGCTGCGCCTCGCTCGCCTCGCGCCACCAGCCTTTGAGCCAGATCCGCGGATCGTTACCGGTCGCGAAGAATATCTCCTGCATGGCGGCGAGCCGCTCGGCTTCCGGCACTGACGGGTCCGCACTCTTCGAGACGAGTTGGGAGAGCCGCGGCGGAAACCGCTTTGCGGCAGCGGCCGCCAGCACCACGCCGCGCACCAGTCTGGGGTGATCGACCGCGGTCATGCGCGCGACCCAGTTGCCATAGGCGTGGCCGACGATCACCGCAGGGCCGGCATTTTCGCGTTCGATCACGGTCGCGACGTCGCGCGCGAGATCGTGCAAGGTGATGTCCTTCAGCGGCCCCTTGCTCGCGTGCATGCCGCGCGGCTGCGGGCGCAGCACGCGAAAGCCTTCTTTTGCCAAACCCGCCGCCACCTCGTCATAGTCCTCCGAGTCACGGCCGCGCGAGGGCAGCAGCACGATCAGCGGACCGCGCCCTTCGGCGATCAGGTCGATCTCGACACTGTCGTATTTCACCAGGCTGCGCGTGCGCTCCTGCGCGAGCGCGGGTCCCGCGATGATCACGGCAAGCAGCAGCGGCAGGATGGTGCGCATGTTTCCTCCCTTCGCGGAATCTAGCCGAACACCGGCGCATGCGCACCATGCATCGCAGACGCGCGTAAACGCGCTTATGGCCGGCCAGCGTGTTGCTTCGCGCGGCACGCCAAGGCTACAAACTCGGGCAGGGGAGAGACCGCATGCCCAACGCCACGACGTCGCCGCTCGCGACCTACATTTCGCACCTCGAAAAGGGTGAGCTTGCCTATCAGTTCAGTCCGGAGGCGAACCGCGCGGTGTTCTTCCCGCGTCTGCTCTGCCCGTTCACCGGCAGCGAAAAACTGGAATGGCGCGTCAGCAACGGGCGCGGCACGGTCTATGCGACCACCGTCGTGTATCCGGCCGAAGGCGCGCCGTTCAACGTCGCGCTGGTCGATTGCGACGAGGGCTTTCGCCTGATGAGCCGGGTCGAGGAGATCGCGCCCGAGCAGGTGGCGATCGGCATGCGGGTCAAGTTCCGCGTGCACAGACCCGGCGGCGAGGAAGCGCCGATCCCGGTGTTCACCCCGGAGGCCGCGTGATGGACGGCTTGAAGCGCGGCGCAGCGGCGATCGTCGGGGTTGCCGAATCCGACCTCGGCCAGGTTGCCGACGAGATGAGCCCGATGGATTTGTGCGCGCAGGGCATTTCGCGCGCGCTCGCCGATTGCGGCCTGACGCTGAAGGACGTCGACGGCCTGTTCTGCGCCATGACGCAGCAGCGCATGTCGATCATCTCGCTGATCGAATATCTCGGCATTCAGCCGAAATTCATCGGCTCCTCGATGACCGGCGGGTCGTCGTTCGAGTTTCACGTGGCGCAGGCCGCGGCTGCGATCGAGGCGGGGCTGTGCAGCGTGGCGGTGATCGCTTACGGCTCGACCCAGCGCAGCGTCGGGCGCAAGCAGGCCTCGCAGCGCGAGGTCAATCCGTACGAGACGCCGTTCAAGCCGTTCCTGCCGACCAGTGCCTATGCGCTCGCGGCCTCGCGCCACATGCACCAATACGGCACGACGCGCGAGAACCTCGCCGAGGTCGCGGTCGCGGCGCGCAAATGGGCGCAACTCAATCCGGTCGCGTGGGAGAAAAAGCCGCTCACCGTCGCGGACGTGCTGAAGGCGCGTATGATCTCGCACCCGTTCACAGTGCGCGACTGCTGCCTCGTTACCGATGGCGGCGGCGCGATCGTGATGACGTCGGCCGCACGCGCGAAATCGCTGAAGAAGCCGCCCGCCTACGTGCTCGGCTGCGGCCACGGCGTCACGCACATGAACATCTCGTCGATGCCGGACCTGACCGTGACGGGCGCGAAGCGGTCCGGCGAAGTCGCCTACAAGATGGCGAAGCTGTCCGCGAAGGACTGCGACATGGTGCAGCTCTATGACGCGTTCACCATCAACACGATCCTTTTTCTCGAAGACCTCGGCTTCTGCCGGAAGGGCGAGGGCGGGGCGTTCGTGTCCAACGGCAACATCGCGCCGGGCGGCGGATTGCCGGTGAACACCAATGGCGGCGGGCTGTCGTACTGCCATCCGGGCATGTACGGGCTGTTCGTCCTGATCGAGGGCGTGCGGCAGCTGCGCGGCGAATGCGGCGAGCGGCAGGTGAAGAAGCACGACGTCGCGATGGTGCACGGCAACGGCGGCGTGCTTTCGGCGCAGGCGAGCGTGATCCTGGGCGCAAGCGCGACGGTGTAGTTCGGTTGTCATCCCGGGCGAGGCCGAAGGCCGAGACCCGGGACCCACCTGTCGCCGATCACTGATAGAGCCGGGATATATGGGTCCCGGCTCTCGCTGCGCTCGGCCGGGATGACAGCGGAGAGCTACGCGCCGACGGAGCTTAGAAAAGCGTCGATCTCCTTTGCCATCAGCTCCGGCTCCTGCAGCCCCGCATAGTGCCCGACCGGCAGCACCTTGAACTGCGCGCCGGGGATCGCCTTGGCGATTGGTTCGACCCGGCTCGGCGGGCGGCCCCGATCGAACTCGCCGCCGATCGCCAGAACCGGGCATTTGATCTGCGGCAGCTCGGGGGTGAGGTCCATGTTGGCGAGCATGCGGTAGATCGCCGCGAAGCTCGAGGGATCGTTGGCGAGCCAGCGCGCGCGAAAGCCTTCGAACCGCGCGCGGTCGCCGCGCAGCTCTTCCGGATAGCCGTTCGCCGCGGTCTCGTCGGCGACGACGCGCACGCCTTCGGCCTCGAATTTCGCGACGCGCGCCAGCACGGCCTCGCGATTGGCGGGCGGGATCGAGGTCGCCGGGCTGGTGACGATCGCGGCGGCGACGCGGTCGGGATGACGAAACGCGGTGTGCAGCGCGATCGCACCACCGACCGCGGTGCCTGCGAGCGCGACCTTCCCGGTGATGCCGAGGCGGTCGAGCAATGCGATCAGGTCGCCGGTCATCGTGTCGATGGTCAGCGGGCCGCGGATTTTCTCCGAGAAGCCGGCGCCGCGCGTGTCGTAGCGCACGATGCGGCGCTTTCCCGACAGCAAGGGCGTCAGCAGGCCCCAGCTTTCCATCGTGCCGCCCATCTCGTGGATCAGCACCAGCGTCTTGCCGCTGCCTTCCACGGCGTAGCGCAGCGAGATGCCGTTCGCCTCGATGAAGTTCATGGGCTTAGTGGCTTTCCTGTTTGCGCATGATCTTTTCCGAAAACCGGTACCCACTTTTCGGGATCATGCGCTAATCCGCAACCTCGATCGGCGGAGCGGTGAGCGGCTTGCAGTCGGGCGCAAAG
Source organism: Xanthobacteraceae bacterium (assembly GCA_035277225.1). GTDB lineage: Bacteria > Pseudomonadota > Alphaproteobacteria > Rhizobiales > Xanthobacteraceae > PALSA-894. Next base: position 3,635 of record DATEKY010000750.1, on the reverse strand, counting down.
GTCAGCGGCGCGCCGGTCCTTGCCTGCAACTCCTCGCGGCCGATCGCTACCATCTCGCGCACCACGAAGCCCTGCGGCGTCACGTCCACCACCGCCAGATCGGTATAGACCCGGCTGACGCACTTCACCGCGGTGAGCGGCAGCGCGCATCTTTCCAGCAGCCGCGGTGCGCCCTTGCGCGTCACGTGCTCCATGATGACACGCACCTCGCGCGCGCAGGCGGCGAGATCCATCGCGCCGCCGACCAGCGGGCCTCTGTTGGGCACCCGCATGTCCCAGTTGGCGAGGTCACCGTTCTGCGCCACCTCGAATGCGCCCAATATCGTCACGTCGATATGCCCGCCGCGGATCATCGCGAACGACCACGAGGAGTCCACGATCGAGGCGCCCGGCCGCAAGGTGATGCGGCGGCTGCCGGCATCGACAAGGTCGGTATCGGCTTTGTCCTTTTCGGCGAGCGGACCGACGCCGATCACGCCGTTCTCCGACTGGAGGGTCACGTCCACCTCCGGCCGCAGGTAGTCGGAGCAATGCACCGGCAGGCCGATGCCAAGATTCACCACCTGACCGTCGGTGATGTCCTGCGCGGCGCGCCAGGTGATCTGCAGGCGGTTGAGCGCGCTCATACGGCCACCACGCGGTCGACGTAGACGCCGGGCAGCTGGATGCGCTCGCGCGGCAACAGATCGTCGGAGACAGTGCGCACTTCCGCGACCGCAAGCTTCGCGGCCGTCGCCATCACCGGCCCGAAGTTCATCTGCGCATAGTTGAACACGAGATTGCCGGTGCGGTCGGCGATGTCGGCGCGCACCAGCGCGAGATCGCCGATGATCGCTTCCTCCATCACGTAGTCGCGGTCGCCGAAGCGGCGGACTTCCTTGCCTTTGGTCAGCTCGGTGCCGAAACCGACCGGCGTGTAGAACGCCGGAATGCCGGCGCCGCCGGCGCGGATACGTTCGGTGAACGAGCCCTGCGGCACCATTTCGAGCTCGATCTTTCCGGCCATCCAGCGCGTCTCGAACGCCGACGGTTCCTTGTCGTGGCCGCGCGCCGCGGTGCAGATCACCTTGCGCACCTGATCGTTGGCGATCAGCTCGTGGGTGAGCGAATAGCGATGCGTCGCAGAATTCACGACCAAAGTGAGGTTCTTCGGACCCTTGTCGCGCAGCGCGCGAATGAGCTTGTTGGGGAAGCCCGCGCCCCCGAAGCCGGTGATGAAAACCGTCGCCCCGTCGCCGACGCCGTCCAGCGCCCGGGCGAACTCCACGCGCTTGTCGATCGGCATTCCGCTCCCGTCCTTTCTTGTTTTCTAGCATCCGGCTTTCCCTTCGGCCATGTCGAAAGCTCGCAGCCGCCATGAAAAGCCTGCGCCTTTTCCGAGCCGGCGATTGATGCCAAGGTTCGGATCGGGGCTCGGGGGAAATGCATGCCGGAAATGCTGTTGCATTGGTCGCCGCGCTCGCCGTTCGTACGCAAGGTGATGATCGCGGCCCATGAATGCGGTCTCGCGGACCGCATCCAGACGATCCGCACGGTGGTGGCGGCCGCGACGCCGAACATCGAACTGATGAAGGAGAATCCGCAAAGCCGGCTGCCGACCTTGCGCCTGGCCGACGGAACCGTGGTCTACGACTCGCCGGTGATCTGCGAGTATTTCGATACGCTGCATGGCGGCGCGAAGCTGTTCCCGGAGAGCTTCCCCGAGCGGATCGTGGCGCTGCGCCGCCAGTCCCTCGGCGACGGCATGCTCGACACCATGCTGATGTGGCGCGGCGAGGTGCTGCGCCCTCCGGCCCAGCAGTCGATCAAGCACATGCAGGCGTGGAAGCTGAAGACGCGGGTCTCGGTCGACATGCTGGAAGAGGAAGCCGACGCGCTCGGCGGCTCGCGTTTCTCCATCGGCCACATCGCGCTTGGCGTCGCGCTCGGCTACATCGATTTCCGTTTCCCCGAGCTGAACTGGCGCGACGGTCATCCCAAGCTCGCGGCGTGGCACAAGACATTCGACGCGCGGCCGTCGGTGAAGGCGAACGAGGCGGTGGACGAGCCGTGATCCATCACCATCAGATCGGCGATGCGCGCGTCACCGGCGTGATCGAGTATTCCGGCCCGACGCACGATCCGGCGTTTCTCTATCCGGCGGTCGACAAGGCCGAGCGCGATGCCGTGCTGAAGGCGAACGCAAGCTGGCTCGCGCCGAACCACTACGCGCCGGGCATCGACCGCCTGATCGTCACGATCCAGCTCTGGGTGGTGCAGGCCGGCGGCAACACGATCGTGATCGACACCGGCGTCGGCAACCGCAAGCCGCGCGCAGCCGAGCGCATGGACCGGCTCAATACGCTGGTGATGCCGTGGCTCGAGTCGATCGGCGCCGGCCCGAACCAGGTGACGCATGTGGTGATGACGCACATGCACACCGATCACGTCGGCTGGAACACGGTCGAGAAGGACGGCCGCTGGGTGCCGACCTTCCCGAAGGCGCGCTATCTGTTTCCCAAGGACGAGTTCGACTACTGGAAGGGCCTCTACGACAAGGGCGACAAGGACGTGAACCAGGGCTCGTTCGCCGACAGCGTGCTACCGGTCGTGGACGCCGGGCTCGCGGATTTCATGGACGGCAAGGCCGAGGTCGCGGGCTGCCTCGCGCCCGAGCCGGTTCCGGGCCATGCGCCCGGCATGCTGTCGTTCCGTCTGCGCTCGCGCAACGAAGAAGGCCTGTTCTGCGCCGACATCCTGCACAACGCGATCCAGATCGTGCGGCCGGACTGGAACGACCGCTACTGCCTCTGGCCCGACAAGGCGCTGGAGTCGCGCGCGAGCGGCCTGAAGCGCGCCTGCGAGCGCGGCGCGCTGCTGATGCCGATGCATCTCGGCGCGCCCTATTGCGGCTATGTGCGCCGGCAGGGCGACGGTTACGCATTCGAGCCGGCCGCATGAGCGAGGTGCGCAACAGCCTGAAGGAGCGGCTCGCGCGCGGCGAGGTCGCCTCCTCGATGACGGTGCGGATGTCGCGCGGCGGCGAGATCGCCCAGCTTGCGAAGACCGCGGGATTCGACTCGCTCTATATCGACCTCGAGCATTCGAGCCTGTCGCTCGAGACCACCAGCCAGATCTGCGTCGCGGCGCTCGGCTGCGGGATCGCGCCGCTCGCGCGCGTGCCGCAGGTCGAGATGATCCAGCGCGTGCTCGACGGCGGCGCGCTCGGCATCATCGCGCCCGACGTGCGCACCGCCGCGCAGGCGCGCGAGATCGTGAAGGCGGTGAAATATCCGCCGCTCGGCGAGCGCGGCTTTGCGACCGCGCTGCCGCACTTCCAGTACCGCAGTTTGCCGGCGAAGGAAGGTTACGCGGCGCTGAACGATGCCACGATGGTGATCGTGCAGTTCGAGAGCGCCGAGGGGGTGGACAACGCCGAGGCGATTCTTGCGGTCGAGGGCGTCGACATGGCGCTGTTCGGCACGAACGATCTGACCGCCGACATGGGTATCCCCGGCGACTACGCCAATCCGCGCGTGCGCGACGCCTATGCGCGCGCCATTGCGGCGGCGAAGAAGCACGGCAAGCATGTCGGCGTCGGCGGGCTGGCGTCGCAGCCGCAGCTCACCGCCGAATTCGTCAAGATGGGCGCGCGC
>DATEKY010000749.1:0-5435 GCA_035277225.1 Xanthobacteraceae bacterium | reverse complement strand
CACAGCAAGGTGCGCGAGCTTCTCGACATTCCGTTCGACGGGCGCGGCGTGTTCTCGAACTCGATCACGATCTACTTCACCGCGGACCTCGCGCCGCAGCTGCTCGGCAAGCCGCTCAGCGTGATCTACATCAACAACAAGGTGCTCGGCGGCTTCTTCCGCATGGCCAAGGACTGCCAGTCCGGCTTCCTGGTGGTGAACACGGTCGGCGATCCCAAGGCCGATCCGAAGGCTGCGGCCGATGCCGCGGCGGATACGAGCGAAGCGAGACTCATCGAATTCGTGCGCGCCGGCGTCGGCGATCCAAATCTGAAAGTGAAGATCGACGGGCTCGCGCGCTGGCGCGCGACCTCGGACGTGGCGCGCAAATTCCAGGACGGCCGCGTCTTCATTGCGGGCGACGCCGCGCACCTGATGCCGCCGAACGGCGGGTTCGGCGGCAACACCGGGATCCACGATGCGCACAATCTGGCCTGGAAGCTTGCGCTGGTGCTCAAGGGCGTGGCGAGCCCTGCCCTGCTCGCCACCTACGAGATGGAGCGCAAGCCGCCCGCGGCGTTCACGGTCGAGCAGGCCTACACGCGCTACGTGACGCGCACCGCGCCTTACCTCGGCGCGAAGGACTTCCAGCCGCCGGCGAACGACTTCAACATCGAGCTCGGCTACCTCTATCACTCGCCCGCCATCGTCCCCGAGGGCGACGACAAGATCCACGACGATCCGCGCGAGACATTCGCCCGGACCGGGTCGCGCGCGCCGCATCTGTGGCTCGAACGCGGCGGCGCCGGCTGGCTCGAGCAGCGCGGGGACAAGCTCTCGACCCTCGATTTGTTCGGCCGGGCCTTCGTGCTGCTCGCCGGACCCGACGGCGCGGCCTGGTGCGAAGCCGCCGGCAAGGCCTCCAAGGCGTTCCCCGGGCTGGAGCTCGAGGCGCACCACATCGGCGGACCGGTCCTGCGCGACCCTGACGGGCGCTTCGCAAAGTCCTACGGCATCTCGCCCGCGGGCGCGGTGCTGGTGCGCCCCGATGGCTTTGTCGCCTGGCGCGCGAAGGAAGCGTCGGGGGGCGCCGAAGCCGCACTGACCGCGGCGCTACGCACCGCGTTGATGAAGTCCTGATGACAACGATGACGACAAGGTGAGCACGCAGGCGTTGCCAAGCCACGCGCGATTGTCCGATAACCGCGCCGAACCAATTTGGGAGGGACCACGATGAAGCTCTATATGCATCCCGTTTCGATGACGAGCCGCCCGGTACGGCTGTTCATGGCCGAGAAGGGACTGAAGGCTGACGAGGAAGTTGTCGATCTGATGACCGGCGCGCATTTCCAGGAGCCCTATGCCTCGCTCAATCCGAACAAGCTTGTGCCGATGATCGACGACGACGGCTTCAAGCTGACCGAGAGCTCCGCGATCCTCAAATACCTCGCCGAGAAGTTCAATCTTCCGGAGTATCCGAAGGACCTGAAGCAGCGCGCCAGGGTCAACGAGGTGATGGACTGGCTCAACACCAATTTCTATCGCGAATGGGCCTACGGGCTGTGCTACCCGCAGCTCTTCCCGCACATGAAGCGGCGCAGCGACGAGGCGCAGGCCGCGACCCTCGCCTGGGGCGCCGAGCAGTCGAAGCGCTGGCTGCAGGTGCTCAACGACCACTACATCGGGCCGAAGAACCAGTACCTGACCGGCGACACGATCACGATCGCAGACTATTTCGGCGCCGCGCTGGTGACGCTCGGCGAGCTGATCGGCTGCGATCTTGCCGCCTACCCGAACATCACGCGCTGGCTGAACAACATGAAGAAGCTGAAAAGCTGGCCGCAGGTGAACGAGGTGTTCGACGGCTTCAAGGCACAGCTCAAGGGCCAGCAGTTCGTCACGCTCTAAGCTGGTCCGGGTTCCAGCGGAACCGGTGTTCCCTTCGCGCGTTGTTGGACGACGGCGCATCCGCGCGCCCCAACAATTCGCGAGGCGAACATGCTCGGTACCATTCTGCTGATTGTCCTGGTCCTTCTTCTCGTCGGCGCCATTCCGAGTTGGCCGTACAGCCGTAGCTGGGGCTATGGGCCCTCCGGCATTCTCGGCGTCGTGCTGATCATCGTACTGGTCTTGGCGCTGACCGGACGCGTCTAAACCAGCTTGATCAGGCGCTCTTGCGGGCCGCTCTCGTCAGGGCGGCCCACGGTCTCCTTTACGTTTACGGCGGCAGGGCGACCCATCGTCTCCTTCACGGCGGCGACGAGCTGCTTGAGCGTGAACGGCTTGGCGAGGAAGTCGAACTGCACCTCGTCGGGCAGGTTTTTCTCGAACGCGTCCTCGGCATAGCCTGATACGAAGATGATCTTCAGGCCCGGGTTGCGCGTACGCAATTCCTTCGCGAGCGTCGGCCCGTCCATCTCCGGCATCACCACGTCGGAGACGACCAGATCGACGTCGCCTCCCCGGCTTTCGATCAGTTCGATCGCCTCGACGCCGTTACCGGCTTCGAGCACCGTGTAGCCGCGCGATGCGAGCCCGCGCGCATTGAGCCCGCGCAGGCCTTCCTCGTCCTCGACCAGCAGGATCGTGCCGTGGCCGGTGAGGTCGGCCGCGGGCTTCGCCTCGACCGCCTTGGTCTCCGCCGGCGCCACCTCGACTGCTGCTTCGCCGGCGATCGGCACGTAGCGCGGCAGGTAGATGCGGAAGCTCGTGCCCTCCCCGATCATCGAGTCGACGAAGATGTAGCCGTTAGTCTGCTTGACGATGCCGTAGACGGTCGAGAGGCCAAGACCGGTGCCCTTGCCGGTTTCCTTGGTGGTGAAGAACGGCTCGAAGATCTTTTCGATAATGTCCTTCGGGATTCCGGTGCCGGTGTCGCTCACCTCGACCATCACGTAGTCGGCCGGCGGCATTGGCTTATAGGGCAACAGCTTCGCTTCTTCCGCGGTCACGTTGGCGGTGCGCACCGTCAGCTTGCCGCCGTTCGGCATGGCGTCGCGCGCATTCACTGCGAGGTTCACGATCACCTGCTCGACCTGCGAAACGTCGGCTTTCACCGGCCACAGGTCGCGCCCGTGCACCGGCACCAGTTCGACCTTCTCGCCGAGCAGCCGCTTCAGCAGCATGCCGAGATCCGAGAGCGTCTCGCCGAAATCGAGCACCTGCGGCCGCAGCGTCTGGCGGCGCGAGAACGCCAGCAGATGGCGCACCAGGCTCGCGGCGCGGTTCGCGTTCTGCTTGACCTGCATGATGTCGCCGAACGAGGGATCGGTCGGCTTGTGCGCGTTGAGCAGGAAGTCGGTCGCCATCATGATGGCGGAGAGCACGTTGTTGAAATCGTGCGCGATGCCGCCGGCGAGCTGGCCGACCATCTCCATCTTCTGCGCCTGCGCGACCTGCTTTTCCAGCTCGCGCACTTCCGTGGTCTCGATCGTGTAGACGATCGCGGCCTCGCCGTCCTGTTCGCTCTCGTCGACTGCCGAGACGTAGAAGCGCGCCGAGCGGTTCGCCCCGCCGGCGAGCACGCCGTCGACCGGCGCGATATCGCCCTGCCCGCTCGCCGCCTTCGCGATCGCGGCCTCGAGCGCGGCGCGGTCCGGCTCGGCGACGACGGTCAGGATCGAGCGCCCCTCCGCCGGCTGCGCGTCGCCCTTGATGACGCCGTGCTGCAGGCGGACGAACGGCGCGTTGGCGCGCGCGATCTTGCCGGCCTTGTCGACGGTCGCGATCGCCATCGGGGTGTTGTGGAAGAAGCGCACGAAGCGCACCTCCGCCGCGCGCGCCGGATCGGCCACGTCCTCGCGCGCACGACTGAGTACCAGCGTGCGCGAGGCGCCGGGCGTTCCGTCCGCCGCGAACGCGACCTTGTGATAAAGCCGCACCGGCACGGTCCTGCCGCCACGCGTCTTCAGGTCGATGTCGTGCGTCTCGGTCTTGACGTCGCCCGGCTCGCCGGCGACCGGCGCGAGCAGCGCCGCACCGTCGCCGACCACCATGTCGCTGAGCTTCAGGCCGCCGGTGCCGACATGGGCGAGGTCGTGATCGAGCCAGCCGGCGAGCGTCGCATTGACGTAGCCGACATTGCCGTCCGGATCGACCGAGAAGAAGCCCGCCGGCGCATGATCGAGGAAGTCGATCGCGTCGCGCATTTCGACGAAGAAGTTTTCGTGCCGCTCGCGGTCGCGCGTGACGTCGGTGATCGACCACACGGTCCAGCGCGCGTAGGCGCCGCTCTCCTGCAGCGGCCGCACGCGAAAGCGCAGCCAGCGCGCCGGCCCGCCGCCGAAGCCCGGCACCCTCACTTCTTCCTGCAGCAGACGGCTTTCGCTCGAGGCCTTGGCCAGACGGAAGATCGCCTCGGAGACGCCCGGGTCGCCGACGAACACGCGCTCCACCGGGCGGACGTCGTCGGCGTCGACCGCGTCGACCAGCTTGAGATAGGCCGGATTGGCATAGACGACGCGGCGCTTCTCGTCGGTGACGACGATCCCGTCCGATGCCCCGCCGGCGAGCGCGTCGAGGAAGGTGTCGCGCGTGTCGCGTCCCGCGATCCGGATGATGCCGGCCGCGCCCGCGAACAGGCTGAACACGCCGATCACGGCGAGCGCCGACAGCAGGATCAGCACATAGGGCTGCGCGTTGCTGCGCCCGACGAACAGGAAGGCGATCACCGAGCCGACCAGCAGCAATGCAACCGCCAGCACCATGCCGATGCTGCCGCCCCTGTCGCCGGTGCGGTCGATCGCGGTGGGTGTGCGCTCGTCACGCATATCCTGGCTCACGTCCTGTGCCGCCATCGTACCCGTTTCCTTGCGCGAATCAGTATCTTAGTGTCCCCGCGGCGCGGCGCCGCGCAAGGGGTGAAGTGTCTCAGCGGCAAGGATTTTTCATGGCCGGACGGCTCCGCGCAGCCGCATCACGTAGCCGATCACCTCGGCGACCGCCTTGTAGTGCTCGGGCGGAATCTCCTCGTCCATCTCCACTGTCGCGTGCAGAGCGCGCGCGAGCGGCGGGTTCTCGACGATCGGGATATCGTGCGCGGCCGCGACCTCGCGGATCTTGAGCGCCAGGTTGTCGACGCCCTTGGCGAGGCAGACCGGCGCGTTCATGCCCTTGTCGTATTGCAGCGCGACCGCATAGTGGGTCGGGTTGGTGATGATGACCGAGGCCTTCGGCACCTCCGCCATCATCCGCTTCTTCGCGCGCTGCTGGCGCAACTGCCGGATCTTGCCCTTCACCAGCGGGTCGCCTTCGGTCTGTTTGAACTCCTCGCGCATCTCGCGGACCGACATTTTCTGCCGCTCGAACCATTGCCGGTACTGGAAAAAGAAATCGCCCGCCGCGATGAAGGCGAGGATCGCCACCACCGCGCCGAGCAATTGCAGCGACAGGTCCTGCGTCATCGGCAGGATCGCCGCCGGATCGAGTGTCACGAGCGTATCGAGCCGCTTACGCTC
>DATEKY010000748.1:0-2082 GCA_035277225.1 Xanthobacteraceae bacterium | reverse complement strand
CCGCGCTCGCGCGTCCGCCGAGCCGCCCGCCCTTGCGCGATGAGACTTTGGTGTCCGGCACGCCGCGCCCCGAGCCGCTTTTGTTGCCGCCGCCCTCTTCCTTGTTGACGGTGGCCCAGGCGCGCCGCTCGGCTTCCTTCTCCGCGACGCCGCGCTTCTCGTAGCCCTCCTCGATGTGCTGCGCCTTGCGCTTCTGGCGGTCCGTGTACTTCGACTTGTCGCCGCGCGGCATGACGTTTCCTCCGCATCGATGGAACACGAATCAAACGTCGCACTCGCCGCGCAGTTCCGGAACATCCGAACGCCGCGCCCGTTGAGGCCGCAGGGGAGCAACCCATAAACGGAGAAAACCCAATGGCGGCGCAAACTCTCGAACGGCGCGAGACCAACAGCCTGATCGGCAGCGACAAGGTCGAAGGCACCAACGTCTATCGCTCGAACGGCGACAAGATCGGCTCGATCGAACGCATCATGCTCGACAAGCAGTCCGGCAAGGTGGCGTATGCGGTGATGAGCTTCGGCGGCTTTCTCGGCATCGGCCACGAACACTATCCGGTGCCGTGGTCGCTGCTGACCTACAACACCAACCTCGGCGGCTACGAGGTGAACATCTCGGACCAGCAGCTCAAAGGCGCGCCGAACTACGCCAACGACAACGACTGGGACTGGGAAGACCGCAAGCGGGCGCAGCAGGTCTACGACTATTATCGGGTGCCGCCGTACTGGATGTAATCCATCCGCGGCCCCGACTGCCTCGCCGCCCCGTTCGGATTCCGGACGGGGCGGTTTTCATGTTAGGTCCGCTCTCCCGACGGGAGGCTGCGGATGCGCCAATACATTGTCGAGAACTGGAACCAGATCATCGACGGCCTGCTGTTCGGGCTCGGCGTGCTCGCGGTCTATCTCGGCGCGGTCGCGACCGGCGCCATCATCCGCTCGCTCGGCGGCGCCGGCAGCAAGGGCCTCACCGTTCTCGGCCGCTACGCCACCGGCTGGTTCGACTACGTGCGCGGCGACGACCGCAACATGATCAACGTCACGCTCAACATGGTGATCGACGGGCATCTGAAGTTCGACACCATCGTGTCGGACCGCCGCATCTGGCACGTCTGGCCGAACCAGTATCGCGTCTACCTGATCCGCCGCGCCGCCAAGCTCACCACCGAGGACAACCCGGTCATCGTCTTCCCGCCGAAACCCAGGCAAGAGCGCCGCTCGCTGGCCGAGCGCATCACCGACAGATTCGCCAGCGTCAAGATCACGGAAAACGGCCGCAGCCGCCGCGTCCCGCTGATGCGCGAGGACGACTACCGCGCCACCTACGCGCCGCTGATCAGCCTGATCAGCGAGAAGTGCACCAACGACGACTCGATCGACCTGGCGCTCGGCCGCCCGATGGAGGAGCACCGTTTCGTCATCGCGCTCACCTTCGAGCAGCTCAGCAACCGGCGCGCGCGCCACCTGCGCGCGATGGTGATCTGGGAGCAGGGATTGCTCCATCTCCCCGACGAGATGCCGCGCGTCGATTTCGAGGAACACAAGACGCGCTATCGCACGCTCCAGGCGATCGCGCGCCAGTATCGCGCGCATCCGGACCGCTTCGGGATCGTGAAGGTGTGGCGGCCGCGCCTCCCGCAGGTGCGGATCCCGGAGACGATGGCCGGCGCGCTGCGGTGACGGCCGACCTTACCGCGCCGCCAGCGGCTTCAATCCGGCCTTGGTGATGACGGCCGCGGCCTCGGCGGACGAGAGGAAGCGCAGTAGCGCGACTGCCGCGTCCGGGTGTTGCGAACCCTTCGGCAGCGCGCCGACGAAATAGGTCGGCGGCTGAATCTCGCGCGGCACCGTGCCGACGAAGTCGGCCCCCGGCACATGGATCAGCTCGGCGACCTGCTGGAAGCCGACCTCGGCTTCGCCGCGCGCCACGACCGCGGCCACCGGCTCGCCCGACGGCGGGCCGCGCACCTTGCGCGATTTGCCGGCGATCTCGTCGGCAATGCCGAGCGTCTTGAATCCGACGGTCGACAGGTACGTCCCGCTGGAACTGTCCGAATACGCGATCGACTTCGCGGCGAGCAGCGT
>DATEKY010000747.1:0-3883 GCA_035277225.1 Xanthobacteraceae bacterium | reverse complement strand
CACGATGACCCGGCGGGCGGCGCTTGCGCTGGCCTTCGCGACAGTGTCCGCAGGCGCGGCCTGCGCGCAGGACAAGGTCGTGATGCGGATCAACTTCACGCCGTGGGCGATGCACGCGCAGTATTACGGCGGGGTCGCGCAAGGCATCTACAAGGCCGAGGGCATCGACCTCGAGATCCGCCCGCCCTCCGCCGGCCAGCAGAACGAGGTGTTCATCGGCACGGGACGCGAGCAGTTCGGCGTCGCCAATGCGGACAGCTTCATCAAGGCGCGCGCGAGCGGCGTGCCGGTGGTCGCGATCATGGCGGACGAGCCGGACACCCCGTTCTCGGTGATCACCCTGAAGAAGGACAATTACACCGACCCGAAGCAGCTCAAGGGCAAGAAGATCTCCTGGTTCCAGACCAACGTGAAAGGCCTGCTCGAACCTCTGCTGCTCAAGGGCGGCTTCACCCGCAATGACATCGAATACGTCAACGTCGCGCGCGGCGCCGAGGTGCAGATGCTCGCGGCCGGTCAGGTCGATGCGGTGTTCGGCTATCATTTCGGCCAGGCGCTGACCCTCGACATGCGCGGCTTCCCCACCAACGTGATGCCGCTGAAGGATTACGGCGTGTCGTTCTACGGCACCGTGGTCTACACCAGCGAACAGCTGCTCAAGTCGAATCCGGATCTGGTGAAGCGCTACGTGCGCGCGACCCTCAAGAGCCTCGCCTGGACCGCCAAAAACAAGGAGGCGGCGGTCGCCGAAGTGGTGAAAGTGTCGCCCGACCGCGACCTCAAGCTCGAGACCAAGAAGCTCGAGATCATCTACGGCCTCTACAACTCGCCCGACTACGCGCAGCGCTTCGGCCTGATGAACGATGCGAAGTGGCAGTCCTCGATCGACATCCTGGCGGACTCCGGCGACCTCACCAAGAAGCCGGCCGCCAAGGAGATGTATACCAACGCGATCGTCGAAAGCCTCGACGAGGCGAAGACGCTCGCCGAGCAGGTCAAGAAAGTGACCCACTGACGTGAGCGTTGCCGCCGAACAAGTCCGCGCCGCGCCTGCAGGTAGCGGCGCCGCGATCGCGGTCGCCAACGTCGACGTGACCTACGGGGTCGGCGGCGCCGAGCCGGTGAAGGCGCTGTCGGGGATCAACCTCGAGATCCCGGACGGCGCGTTCGTCTCGCTGGTCGGCCCGTCCGGCTGCGGCAAGAGCACGCTCCTGAAAGTGGTGGCCGACCTGATGGCGCCGACGCGCGGCAGCGTCACGGTCGGCGGCGCGGCCCCGCGCAACCTGCGCCACGCCGGCCGCATCGGGCTCGTGTTCCAGCAGGCGAACCTGATGCCGTGGCTCAAGGTGACCGACAACATCGCGCTGCTGCGCGATCTGGTGGCGCGCCGCGGCGGCGCGCGCGAGGCCGGGGCCAGCATCGACGAGCTGATCAAGGTGGTCGGCCTCGCCGGGTTCGAGGCGAAGTATCCGCATCAGCTGTCCGGCGGCATGCAGCAGCGCGTCGCGCTGGCGCGTGCGCTCGCGCTCGATCCGGCCGTGCTGCTGATGGACGAGCCGTTCGCCGCGCTCGACGAGATCACGCGCGACCGCATGGCGTTCGAGCTGATGCGGCTGTGGCATCACTATCGCAAGACCGTGCTGTTCGTGACCCACAGCCTCGCCGAGGCCGTGTTCCTGTCCGACCGCGTGGTGCTGATGAGCGCGCGTCCCGGCCGCATCCACCAGGTGTTCGAGATCGACCTGCCGCGCCCGCGCGATCGCGAGACGCGGCTGACCGACCGCTTCCACCAGATCGTCAGCGAGCTCAACCGCGAGCTTTACCGGGTGATGGCATGAACTTCCGCCCGTCCGGCGCGGCCTGACTCATAGGGAATATCGATGGCGCAAAGTCCCGGCATGATCCGCCGCAGCGGACAGCAATGGGTGATGGACCAGCTGTTCCGCATCGCGGGGCACGACCTGCTGTTTCCCGGCGCGCTCGGCTTCCGCATCGAGCGTGGCTACCGCTACGCCGAGGTCGAGCGGACGATGCATCGCGTCAAGACCTTCCGCCAGAACGCGCGCGAATGGGCGCGCACCGCGGGCGAGCTGGAAGAGTGGGCGCTCGAGGCGGAGAAGAAGGGCCATGCCGTCACGGCGCGCGACTTCTTCTATCGCGCCGCGATCTATTACGGCCGCGCGCAATGGTCGATCAATCGCGACACCGAGGTAAAGCGCGCGCTGTACGACAAATGCGTGCGCGCCTTCGAGGGGCTGATCCGCCACTCCGGCGGGCTGATCGAGCGCGTCGCGCTCGATGTCGAGGGCGAGACGGTCTACGGCGTGCTGCACCTGCCCGAGAAACGCGCCGGCAAAGTCCCGGCGATGCTGTTCTTCCCCGGCATGGACATGTTCAAGGAGGAATTCCCCAACGCCGAGTGCAATCCGTTCGCGCGGCGCGGCGTCGCGATGCTGACGCTCGACGGACCCGGTCAGGGCGAGACGCGCGTGAAGGGCTGCGCCGTCACCGACGAGAAATACGTCAAGGCGGGAAGGGCCGCGCTCGACTACCTGCAGAAGCGTCCCGAGATCGACGGCGAAAAACTCGCCGTCTCGGGCGCGAGCTTCGGCTCCTACTGGGCGCCGCTGCTCGCCGCCGCCGACCCGCGCGTCAAGGCAAGCGCCGGCATCATGGGCATTCTCTATTCCATGACGCCGATCTTCGAGCTGGCGCCGCCGAGCTTCAAGTCGACCTTCATGTACATGGCGGGCATCAGCGACGAGGCGGCGTTCGACAAGATGGCGGCGACCATGGGCCTCGCCGGCGTCGGCGCGAAGCTGAAGTGTCCCACGCTGATCACGCAGGGCGAGAACGACTTCCTCTGTCCGCTCGAAGGCGCCGACAAGTTCTTCGACGAGATCGCCGGCCCGAAGGAGATGTGGATCTTCCAGGACGAATTCCATCCGCTCGGTGGCGTGATGGCGCACCTCATTCCCTGGCTCGCCGACTGGGTGATGGATGCGCTCGACGGCAAGTTTCCGGCAGGCTATGCCCGCAGGATCGAGCACGAGGCGCTGTGATGACGATTCCTTCGCTCACCGTCGGCGACGATCCGCGCGAGCGCGGCCTCGCGCATGGCCGTGCCTTCGCCGGCCAGATCGGCGACAACGTCACGACTTACCTCAAGCGCTTCGCCGCCTCCGGCCTCGACCGCGATGCGGCTTACGCGGAGGCCGAGCGCTGGCTCGCCGCGATGCGCGGGCAGAACGCGGACTACGCGGCCGAGATGGGCGGCATCGCGCTCGGCGCCAACCAGAGCGAAGCCGCCGTGGCGCTGCTCAATGCGCGCTACGAGCTCGCCTTCACGCTGTTCGGCAAGGATGCACAGCGCCGCGAGGAGCTGCTGACGGTCGGTCCGGACGGCTGCACCACCTTCGGCCTGCTGCCGCAAGTCACCGCCGACGGGCACACGTGGCTCGGCCAGAACTGGGACTGGCTGCAGGGCGTGCACGGCCGCACCTTGGTGCTGCGCGTCACGCGCAAAAACGGTCCGGACTTCGTCTGCCTCACCGAAGCCGGCATCGTCGGCGGCAAGATGGGCGTGAACGAATGCGGCATCGGATTGGTCGAGAACGGGCTTGCCTCGAGCCATGACGGCAGCAACCCGTACCAGAAGCCGTTCCACCTGCGCTGCCGCGAGGTGCTCGACGCCGAGCGCTACGAGGATGCGATCCGCCCGGTGATCGACACCAGGCGCACCTGCTCGGCCAACTTCATGATCGGCCACGCCGACGGCGAGGTGATCGACCTGGAGACGAGCCCGAACCATGTCACCTACCTGCATCCGTCCGACGGCATCGTGACCCACTCCAATCACTTCGTCGGCGCAGGACACGGCGAG
>DATEKY010000746.1:0-4488 GCA_035277225.1 Xanthobacteraceae bacterium | reverse complement strand
GATTGATAGCGGACGATGTAGTTTGCGCGTTCGAGCGTGCTCAGCCCGCGATGCGCCGTCGTCAGCGGCAGTCCGAGCCGCTGGCTGACATCGGTGGCGCCCAACGGCCGATGCTCCGCGCCGATCAGGCGAAGAATGTCGAAGATGTAAGAGGCAGAGGACGTCGTCATGCGTCGAGCTATTCGGCAACGATGCGCGCATCGGAGGTGTAGAGCGCGCTCTGACTGTTCATCTCGTCCATGATCTCCATCATGCCCGGCAGCAGTCTCTCGACATCCACTTCGGTCAACCGGTCTGCCGGTCCTCCTACCGTGATCGCAGCGTGCGGCCGTCGCGTGCCGTCGAGAACCGGGAACGAGATGTAGGTCGCGTGCGCGTAGTGGTCGCCATAACCGCGCGCGAAGCCTTGCTCGCGCACCAGTGCGACTTCCTTCCACAGCGCTTCCGGGTCGGTGATCGTCGTCGCGGTGAATCGTTTCAGCGGCGTGGCGGCGCGGATGTATGCGGCAATCTCGTCATCGCTCAGGAACGAGATGAGCGCGCGCGAGGCCGGGCTCGCGTGCAAGGGGACCTGCAGCCCGCGCGGGCTGTGGCTGACACGAACACCGTGCGCCTCGACGCTGTCGATCGTCACATGGTTGAGGCCGACGATCACCGACAGGAAAATGCTCTCGCCGGTGAGCTTGTGCAGGCGTTGCAGGAACGGCGCGCAGAACGAGCGCACGTCGAACTGCAGATCGGCGTCGAGATCCTGAATCTGCAGCACGCCGAAGCCAAGCTCGTACCGGCCGCTGCGATCCTTGATGAGAAACCCCTCCTTCACCAGCGTGCTCAGCGCCCGATACGCCATGTTCTTGCTGATGTTGAGTTCGCGGCTCAGCTCGGTGACGCCGTAAGACGAACGGCGTCCGACATAGAGCGACAGCACCTTCAGGATCTGTGCGGTCGCCTTGTTGAACTGCCCGGGCTGGTCGTCCCCGTACTGGCGGCTATCGAGCATCAAAAGCATCACCCCTCAGACGAAAATTCCATTTAGCAGAACAGCATTCGGCGTCCAGCCCATTGCGGCGCCGATTGACCGGCCCCAGTTGTTTTGTTATTCGGTATTTCCACCAGAATACAGAAAATCCGGCTCATTTGAAGAGCCGCCAGGCCATGTCAGCGCGCACCGATCTCGCTGGATCAATCGGGCGCGGGGGAGTGAAGGATGCTGGACACGCTGGTATCGGCGAGCGAGCAGGCAAGCGCGTGGGTTTGCGCCCTCTCGAAAGCCATCGAAGAGCGTGACGAGCGCGCGCTCGCCGCTATTTTTCACGCCGACTCCCACTGGCGCAATCTTGGCGGCATCTCCTGGCCATTCCGGACATTCAGCGGAACGCAGAAGATCGCGCACGAATTGTCGCGGCGGGCGGGCGAGGTGCAGGCGGCGAACTTCGAGATCGATTTCGATCTGCTGCCGCCGCGCGAGAACGTGATCGCCGGACAGCGCGTGATCGAAGCGATCGTACGCTTCGACACCGTCAATGGGCCTGGCCTCGGTGTGGTGCGGCTGATCGCTTCGCCCGGCCGGGGCCTGGCGCCGAAGGCGTGGACCCTTTCGACCGGACTGGACATCGACAGAATCTGCCTCGCCCGAGAGGCGCAACGCACGCCGGAGTCGCACAGGCGCAATTTCGCCGAGCCGAGCTTTGCTGAGCAGCGCGGCGCCGACGCAGCCTATTCGGACCGCGAGCCCGAGGTCCTCGTCGTGGGCGGCGGCCATGCCGGCGTCACCGCCGCGGTCGAACTGAAGCGGCTCGGACGCGACGTTCTGGTGATCGATCGCACGCATCGCGTCGGCGACAATTGGCGGCTGCGCTACAACGGGCTGAGGCTGCATAACACCTGGCACTCGAATCACTTTCGCTACATGCCGTTCCCGGTCACGCTGCCGGCCTATCTTCCGAAGGACAAGGTCGCAAACTGGATCGAGGCCTATGTCGACACGATGGATCTCAACTTCTGGACCGACACGGCGTTCGAGACGGCGACCTACGACGAAAAGAGCCAACGCTGGACGGCGATCGTCAAACGCGCGGACGGGACTCCACGCGAGCTGCGCCCAAAGCACATCGTGATGGCCACGAGCGTCAGCGGCACGCCGAACATTCCGGCGATTCCGACCATCGAGAACTTCAAGGGAGAGGTCCTGCATTCGAGCAACTTCACCGGCGGAGCCGAGTGGAAGGATCGACCCGTGCTGGTGATCGGAAGCGCGACCAGCGCCCACGACATCACTCAGGAACTGCACGCGCACGGCGCGAAGGCCACCATGGTTCAGCGCAGCCCGACGCTCGTAGTGAACATCGAGCCGAGTGCGCAGCTTTACGACGGGATTTTCCTGGGCGACGGACCGCCGCTCGACGTGCGCGACCTTCTCGCGTCCTCGATGCCGTATCCGGTCACAAAGCTCGTGCACAAGGAGATCACGCGGAAGGTCAAGGAGCTCGACGCGCCGCTTGTCGACCGGCTGAAGAAAGCGGGCTTCAGGATCGACGACGCCGACGAAACCGGCTGGCCGCTCAAATTCCGCACCCGTGGCGGCGGCTATTACTTCAATGTGGGCTGTTCCGACCTGATCGCCGACGGCGCAGTCGGCCTGATCCAGGCCGCCGACATCAAGCAGTTCACCGCCGATGGCGTGCAGCTAACCGACGGTTCTGCCCGGAAGGCAGACCTGATCGTGCTCGCCACCGGCTTCAAGGGGCACGACGAGATCGTTCGCGCGCACTTCGGGCAGCAGGTCCTGGATCGCGTCGGTACGATCTGGGGGCTCGATCCCGACTATCATGAGCTTCGCAACATGTGGACCCGCACCGGGCAGCCCGGACTGTGGTTCACCGGCGGCGCATTTTCCATGTCGCGGATGTATTCCCGTATCCTCGCGCTGCAGATCGACGCCATCGAGCAGGGCCGGCTGGCGAAGTAGCGCACTTGCCGATTGCTCGAGCAAGCGATGGTCGTTCCAGAAAGGTTAAGCGAATGCCACGCCGGATGATCGATCTTTCCGTCGCGATCGAGAACGACATCAAGTCCGACCCGCCGGGACTTGAGGTCTCGATCAAATATGTGACGCACAAGGAAACCGCCCCGCTCGTCGCGGCGCGCTACGAGGGCCTCAAGCCCGAAGAGCTGATCGATGGCGAGGGCTATGCGATCGAGTTTCTGCAGATCAACACGCACAACGGCACGCATGTCGACGCGCCGTGGCATTACGCCTCCACGATGGATCGCGGAAAGCCGGCCGCGCGCATCGATGAGCTCCCGCTCGACTGGTTCTACGGACCCGGCGTCAAGCTCGACTTCCGGCATTTCCCGGACGGACATGTCTGCAGCGGACAGGACGTCGCGGACGAGCTCGCGCGGATCGGACATGAGCTCAAGGCCGGCGACATCGTGCTGGTCAATACGTCGGCAGGGCTGCGCTTCGGTCAGCCGGACTACGTGAAGGCAGGGTGCGGCATGGGCCGCGAGGCAACGCTCTATCTGACGTCGCGCGGCGTGCGCGTCACCGGGACCGACTGCTGGTCCTGGGACGCGCACTTCTCGCACATGGCGCGCCGCTATGCGGAGACAAAGGACGTCGGCGTGATCTGGGAAGGGCACAAGGCCGGGCGCGAGATCGGTTATTGCCACATCGAGAAACTGCACAATCTCGAAGTCCTTCCCGCGACCGGCTTCGTCGTCAGCTGCTTTCCGGTGAAGGTCAAGGCCGCGTCGGGCGGCTGGACGCGCGCGGTCGCGATCCTGGAGGACTGACATGAAGCTTGCGACGTATGCCGGCCCCGAGGGGCGTCCGGTCCTCGGCCTGGTCGATGTCGAGCGGATGGCGGTGCTGGATCTCGCCGGCGCGTCGGCACAGCTGCGCGGCTCTGTCGATCCCGCGCTCGCCTCCATGCTGTCGCTGATCGAAGCCGGACCTGAGGGCCTTGCGACGGTGCAGGCGCTGGCGAACGAATGGCCGGAGAAACTTGCTTCTCCGCTGCGCTCCGTGCGGCTCCTGTCGCCGCTTCCCGTGCCGCCGCAAGTGCGCGACTGCCTGGTCTTCGAGCAGCATCTCGTCAACGCACAGACGCAATGGCAGAAGATGACCGGAAAGCCGGCGGCCGGCGTGCCCGAGGTCTGGTATCAGCGGCCGACCTGGTACAAGTGCAATCGCTTCAGTTTCGTCGGCCATGAGGCGGAGGTCACCTGGCCGCCTTATGCGGAGCTGATGGATTTCGAGTGCGAGCTTGCCTGCGTGATCGGACGCCGCGGCACGAACATCGCGGCGAACCAGGCGCGGGACCACATTTTCGGCCTGACGATCTTCAATGACTTCTCGGCGCGCGACATTCAGGTCGTCGAGCGCCCGCTCGGCATGGGCCCGATGAAGGGCAAGGACTTCGACACCGGCAATGTGCTCGGCCCCTGGATCGTGACACTGGACGAGATCGGCGATCCGCAGGC
>DATEKY010000745.1:0-2019 GCA_035277225.1 Xanthobacteraceae bacterium | reverse complement strand
CGCATCATGACGGACGTCTCTGCGATGCTGACCGGCTTGATCGAGAAGAAGTTGCTGGAGGTCGGCGCATGATCCCGAAAAGTGGGAACCGGTTTTCGGACAAGATCATGCGCCAAGAGAAAGACTGATGGACGCCACGCCTCAGCGCGCGCCGCGCCCGCTCGGCCTGCTTGCCGAGCTGACGCACCGCTGTCCGCTCGGCTGCCCGTATTGCTCCAATCCGCTGGCGCTCGAACCACGCGCCGACGAGCTCGACACCGCGATCTGGACACGCGT
Organism: Xanthobacteraceae bacterium; assembly: GCA_035277225.1. Taxonomy (GTDB): domain Bacteria; phylum Pseudomonadota; class Alphaproteobacteria; order Rhizobiales; family Xanthobacteraceae; genus PALSA-894. Next base: position 1,743 of record DATEKY010000745.1, on the reverse strand, counting down.
GTTCGGGCAAGCCGCCGCGCTCGGCGTGCTGCAGGTGCATCTCTCGGGCGGCGAGCCCGCGGCGCGGCGCGACCTGCCGGAGCTCACCAAGGCGGCGCACGATGCCGGCCTCTACACCAACCTGATCACCTCGGCAGTCGGCATCACGGCGGAAACGTTCGGCAGGCTGTCCGACGCCGGCCTCGACCACGTCCAGATTTCCATTCAGGACAATGAACCCGGCACGGCCGATCACATCGCCGGCTACAAGGGCGCTTACAAGCGCAAGCAGGCGCTCGCCGCCGAAGTCACGCGGGCCGGCATTCCGCTCACTGTCAACGCCGTGATGCACCGCGCCAACATCGACCACGTCGAGGAGATGGTCGCGCTCGCGCTGACGCTCGGCGCCAAGCGGGTCGAGATCGCGCACGTGCAGTATTACGGCTGGGCGCTGAAGAACCGGGCGCAGCTGATGCCGACGCGCGAGCAGGTCGACCGCGCCGTGCATGCGGTCGACAAGCTGCGCAAGCAGCATCACGGGCAGATCGTGATCGACGCCGTGGTGCCGGACTATTACGCGCGCTTTCCGAAAGCCTGCGTCGGCGGCTGGGGACGGCGCTCGCTCAACGTCACGCCGTCCGGCAAGGTGTTGCCGTGCCACGCGGCGGAAAGCATTCCGGGTCTGACGTTCTGGAACGTGCGCGATCATTCGCTCGCGGACATCTGGGACAATTCTCCCGCCTTCATGGCGTTTCGCGGCACCGACTGGATGCAGGAGCCGTGCCGATCATGTCCGAAGGCGAAGGAAGATTTCGGCGGCTGTCGCTGCCAGGCTTTCGCGCTCACCGGCGACGCCCGCGCGGCCGATCCGGTATGCCACCTCTCGCCGCACCATGCGCTGGTCGGCGAACTCGCCGAGGTGCGCGCCGACGCGGCCTACGAGTACCGGCGCTGAGCCTTTCGTCTGGACATGATCTTTTCGAAAACCGGTTCCCGCCCCGGATCAAGTCCGGGGCAAGCTTTTTCGGGAACATGTCTCAGCGCAGGCTCTCGCGCCATGCCACGGTGCGGGAAATCGCGTCCTGCCAAAGCGGCTTCAGGTCGCCATCGGGCCCGGTCTTGACAGCGTCGTAGAGCTCTCGGATCGACGCCCACGCCTGCAGACGCGCCTGATCGCGGCCTTCGCAGGCGACTTCGTTACGGATGCGCTGAAGCGTGGCGAGCGTCGCCGTCCTGTCTTCGAGACGGGCGTTCCTCAAATCCATCAAGACCTGAGCGGCCTTTTGGCGGTCGACGGCGTAGTACATGGACGGCGCTCACGTGCTGGCCTCTACGCGCACATGATGACACCGGCGTCCTAACCGGATCGCAATACGGTGGGTAAAATTCTAGCCGACCGGCGGAAGCACGCGCGGACCTGCATAGGTCGGCATCGGCATACCGGCGGCGCGGTCAAGCGCCGACGGTATCGTTCTCCTAGGGTGGCGTACTCCGCCCGGATATGCAATCTCACCCTTTGAGATGCTTGTTGCACTCGCTGTAGTAGCCGCCGCCCTTCTCGATCCACTTCATCCCGCCATTGCCGTTGGATGCCTTGTTGGCGTTGTATTGATCGAGGCAGGTGTGCATGCGTGCCTTGCCCTCGGTCTCCTTCGAGTATTTTGCCGACACCGCGCTGGGGAAGACGGCGTTGCCGGCGGCCGCGGGCGCAGCGGATGGCTTGGCTGCCGGTGTCGCCGTCGGCGAAGGTTGCGCCGGCGCTGC
>DATEKY010000744.1:0-3126 GCA_035277225.1 Xanthobacteraceae bacterium | reverse complement strand
ATCATCAATTATGCCCCACCCTCGGTCTGGGCCTGGCGGCCGTGGCGGGCGCGGGCGATGCGCCGCTATGTGGACGAGGTGCTGGCGATCCTGCCGTTCGAACCGGACGCATTCGCGCGGCTGAATGGACCGCATTGCACCTATGTCGGCCACCCGCTCGCCGAGCGGCTCCCCGAGTTGCGTCCCAACGCCGAGGAGGCGCGGCGGCGAACGGCCGACCCGCCGCTGGTGCTGGTGCTGCCCGGCAGCCGGCGCAGCGAGATTTCCCGGCTTGCCGGCACCTTTGGCGAGGCGATCGCGCAGGTCGCCGCCCGGGCCGGTCCGCTCGAAATGGTGCTGCCGACGCTGCCGCACATTGCCGGACTGGTCGGCGCGGCGACCGCCGATTGGCCGGTGCGTCCGCGCATCGTGACCTCGCAGCAGGAAAAATACGCGGCATTTCGGTCAGCGCGGGCGGCGCTCGCGGCATCCGGCACGGTCACGCTGGAATTGGCGCTGGCACAGGTGCCGATGGTCGCGGGCTATCGGGTCAGCGGCTGGGAGGCAGCCTTGCTGCGCCGGATGGCGAATGTCGACACGGTGATCCTGCCCAACCTGCTGCTCGGCGACAGAGCGGTGCCGGAGTGCATTCAGGAGATGTGCACGGCAGATGTTATTTCCGCTGCGTTATTGCCGCTGCTGTTCGATACGCCGGAGCGGCGGCGGCAGACCGAGGCTTTCGCGCGTCTCGACGCCATCATGGGGCTGGCAGGCGACCCGCCGGCCCGGCGGGCAGCCGATGCCCTCCTCGGCGTGGTTGCTCGCGATCCTTGAGGCATTTTCGGCCCCAGTGGGCGTTGACCTGCTTTTGCCGCACCCGCAACCGGCTTGCCCGGCCTCAGGTTTCTCTCCACAATTTACATGACGAGACTCGCTCGGGGCTGAGCGATGGGGCTGACGGCTATCCGGCACAGTGGCGCCTTCAGGCGCTTCCTGCGGCTGCCTGTGTGTGTGCTCGCTGGCGCGTTGTGTCTCACGCCGGGGGCCGCCCGCGCGCAGGACTGGTCCTCCGACGCTGTGGCGGCGGCGCCTGAGTTCTTCGGCGAGCTTCCGGAGTTCGACGCGACCCCCGCGACACCGCCGGTCGTCCTTGCCGATGGGGCCGCCAACCTGTTCGTCGCGATCCACAGGACTGCCGCGCAACGCTACAGCGATACCTACCTGACCAGCGGCCAGAAGCGGCGGCGGTCCATCGCGGCCTCGATCCGCCTGCGCCGCCAGGACGACGCCAATTTCACCAACCGGACGCGTTTCCTCGCCCGCCGCGTCGAGGAGATGGGACGGCCGGTCCCGGCGCCGCAGCGCGCTGTCGCGACCACCGGCGAGGAATTCCTCGCCACGCTGATCGAGGCCTCGAGGCGCGCGCCGATCGCCAATCTGGTGATCTATGGCCACGCCGCCGCGAACGCATTGTTCGCGCGCGAAGATCGCGGCTTCTACGCATCGGTGAGGGAGGTGGCGAAAGCTTCGCACATCGTATCGGGCGACGATATCGACAAGGATGAACAACTCCGCCTTGCCGGCGCGCGCGACCTCTCCGATTTCGAATGGCTGCTTGCGCGGGGTGACATCCGGTTCACCGCCAGCCCGGTGATCGTGTTCGCGGGGTGCGGCGTTGCGGGCAGGCGCGACATCGAGCCGAACAGCATTGCGGCGCGCATGGCCGAGATCACCGGCGCGAAGGTGATCGCCTCGATCGACGTGACCGATCAGTCGATGGGGCGTGGCGCGAATTTCCGCAATCACGAATATTCGCGCCGGTCGTGGGTGCGGTTCGCGCGCAACCAGCCGCCGGAGCGGCTGAACACGAAGGTCATCGACGCGCTGAAGCAGCTCAATTTTGACGGTGCGGCCGTGGCCTCCGTACCTGCGGGCGGCCAGGACTGAACCCCGGATCCGAGCGGCGTGCGCGAACGAAAATGGCCGGGCAAGCCCGGCCATTCAGAACTTCGTTGATCGGCGGAGCGGCTATTTTCGCCGCGAGATCGGCTGATACTCGCGCCGGGTCGCGCCGGTGTAGAGCTGGCGCGGGCGGCCGATCTTCTGGCCCGGATCCTCGATCATTTCCTTCCACTGAGCGATCCACCCGACCGTGCGGGCGACCGCGAACAGCACGGTGAACATCGAGGTCGGGAAACCCATCGCCTTCAACGTGATGCCCGAATAGAAATCGACGTTCGGGTAAAGCTTCTTCTCGATGAAGTATTCGTCCGAGAGCGCGATGCGCTCGAGCTCGATCGCGACCTCGAGTAGCGGATCGTCCTTGTGTCCGATCTCGGCCAGGACCTCATGGCAGGTCTTCTGCATGATCTTCGCGCGAGGATCGTAGTGCTTGTAGACGCGGTGGCCGAAGCCCATCAGGCGGAACGAGTCGTTCTTGTCCTTCGAACGCTTGATGTATTCCGGGATGCGATCGACCGAGCCGATCTCGGCGAGCATCTTCAGCGCGGCTTCGTTGGCGCCGCCATGCGCCGGGCCCCACAGGCAGGCGATGCCGGCCGCGATGCAGGCGAACGGGTTGGCGCCGGACGAACCCGCGAGCCGCACCGTGGAGGTCGAGGCGTTCTGTTCGTGATCGGCGTGCAGGATGAAGATGCGGTCCATCGCCCGCGCCAGCACCGGGTTCGGCTTGTACTCTTCGGCCGGCACCGCGAAGCACATGCGCAGGAAGTTGGTCGCGAAATCGAGATTGTTCTGCGGATACATGAACGGCTGGCCCACGGAATACTTGTAGGCCATCGCGGCGAGCGTCGGCATCTTCGCGATCATGCGCATCGAGGCGATCATGCGCTGGGTCGGATCGGAGATGTCGGTGGAGTCATGATAGAACGCCGAGAGCGCGCCGACCGAGCCGGTCATCACCGCCATCGGATGCGCGTCGCGGCGGAAGCCCTGGAAGAAGCGGGTCATCTGCTCGTGCACCATCGTGTGATGGTTCACGCGATAGTCGAAGTCGGTCTTCTGCGCCTTGGTCGGAAGTTCGCCGTAAAGCAGGAGGTAGCAGGTCTCGAGGAAGTCGCCGCTTTCGGCAAGCTGCTCGATCGGGTAGCCGCGGTACAGCAGGATGCCTTCGTCGCCGTCGATATA
>DATEKY010000743.1:0-10443 GCA_035277225.1 Xanthobacteraceae bacterium | reverse complement strand
TTCGCCAGCATCGAGACCTATCCGGTGATCGACGACAGCATCAAGGTCGACATCAAGGAAGCCGACGTCAAGGTCGACACCATGCGCGCGAGCGGCGCCGGCGGACAGCACGTCAACAAGACCGAGTCCGCGATCCGCCTGACGCACCTGCCGACCGGGGTCGTGGTGTTCTGCCAGAACGACCGCTCGCAGCACCGCAATCGCGCGCAGGCGTGGGACATGCTGCGCGCGCGCCTCTACGAGATCGAGTTGAAGAAGCGCGAGGAGCAGGCGCTCGCCAACAATGCCGCCAAGACCGACATCGGCTGGGGCCACCAGATCCGCTCCTACGTGCTGCAGCCCTATCAGATGGTGAAGGACCTGCGCACCGGCGTGCAGACTTCGAACACCGCGGCCGTGCTCGACGGCGATCTCGACCAGTTCATGGAAGCCGAGCTCGCGCGGAAAGCGTTCGGCGGCGGCCCGGCGCAGGTCGAGGACGTGGAGTAGCGGTTCCGCGGACCTTAGAATTTGCGCGCGTAGGTGATCGAGACAAGGTCGCGGTCGCACGTGACGTTGTAGTCGCCGACATAGGCCGCGTAGCCGGCGCGGAAGCCGGATGAGCGGGCCGCGTCGCTGCTCAGGCAGGGCGCGGCAACCTCGGTCGGGATGCCATAGGCTGCCAGCACGGCGCTGAACTGCTGCGGTTCGATCGTGCCGCGGGCCAGTGTGAGGGACTTCCGCGGCATCATGCCGGCCGGCACGTCCGAGAAGTGAATCTGGATCGCATGCCCGCCCGCGACCCTGAGCTCGCAGCGCGCCAGCACCTCCTCGATGATAACGCGGCACTCGGCCTCCGGACCGATCGCGCTGCGCGCCCGCCGCAGTTCCTCGTTGAAGGGAAGAAAGCGCGCCTCGGGGACCTGCGCGAGCGCGCTTGCGCAGGTGGCGAGCGCCAGGAGCGCGTGTGGGATAACCGTGCGGCTATAGTTCATGGCAGTGTCATCGGTTGCGGACCGGCGACACTCTAGCAAAGTCACGGCGTCGAAACGAGTTACAGCGCCCCGCCGAGCCTGACGCCGGCGCGCAGGAATTTCTGCGGATCCACGGCGTCGCCGTCGACGCGCGTCTCGTAGTGCAGATGCGGGCCGGTCGAGCGCCCGGTGGAACCGACCTTGCCGACGACCTGCCCGATGCGGATCGGCTGACCGACCTCGACGTCGATCTGCGACAGATGCGCGTAGCGCGTCGCAAAGCCGTTGCCGTGATCGACCTCGACCATCTTGCCGTAGCCGCCGTTCCAGCCCGCCATCGTCACCGTGCCGGTGGCGGTCGCGCGTGCCGGCTCGCCGACGTCGGCGCGGAAGTCGAGGCCGGTGTGCATCGCGGGCGCGCGGATGAACGGATCGGCGCGCATGCCGAAGCCGGAGGTCGATTCCAGTTCGCCGATCATCGGCTTGCGGATCGGCACGGTGGTGAGCGTTTTGGTCAAGCGATCGACGTGGCCGCGCGCAAGGCGGATGCGGTAGAGCTGGCGGTCGAAGGCCGACACGCCGGTGACGCTCGCCGGCACGAAGGGTCCGCCGGTCGCGCGTGGCGGCGGTGCGGCGCCGATCTTGCTGAGATCGAGCCCGAGATCGGCGAGCACGCCGCGCATGCGTCGCGCCTTGGCGTCGTAAGTTTCTTCCAGCGCGTTGAGCGTCTTGACCTGGCCGGACTCGAAGCGGTCGAGCGAGAGCTGCAGGCGCGCGAGCGTGCCTTCGATCCCGCCCTGCGTCTGCAGCGCCGCGAGCCGGACGCCGGCGTTGAGCGGGGTGCGCGATTCAAGCCGCGCCTCGCGCTCCGGCGGCGGCATGAGGATCACGGTGTCGTTGATCGGTGACGGCTTCGCTGCGGCAGGCGGCGTGATCATCGGTGTGATGATCGGCGCGGACGCGCCGCGCGGCCCCGGCTTGACCGAACCGGTGGGAACGTCCGGCAGGCCGGAGAGGGCGGACGAACGGGATTCGAGCAGCGCCTGGCGGCGGGCGATCTGTTCGAGCTTGGTCTCGAACTGTTCCTGGTCGAGCAACTGGCGGCCGGCGAGGCGATCGACCTGCCCGCGCAGGTCGGCGATGCGGTCCTCATAGGCGAACTGCATCTGCGCCTGGCGCGCCAGCAATCGCGTCAGCACGTCGTCGCGGAATGCAAAGTAGGTGGCGGTCATCGCCGACCAGCCGGCCATCAGCACCAGCGACCCGACGATGGTCCAGAACGCGACCGGCCCGACGCGCACCTGGCGTCCGGCGTGACCCAGGGTCCAGCCGCTCTTGTCCGGCGCTTTCGGCTTGGCGAGTTTCGGCTGCGCCCGCAGGCCGTCATGTCCCGGATGATGGCCCGGGCCCGGGTGACTGCGAACGGCGGCACGCTGCAACATCGGCACTCCCGCGCGAGCCCGACCGGGCAGGCACAAACGAGTCTCGATTTGACCCCTTCATGGTTAATTTTTCGCGAAAGCGGAAAATCTTCAGCGGTCCGTTAACCGATTGCTAACGCGAGTCACGCGCCAGTGGCGGAACGTCACGCGCGCAAGCCGCCATGGTCCGGGCCGACTCTCCGCAGCACTCAAAGCGCCTTCGCCGCCGCGAGCACGTCTTCGGCGTGGCCGGCGACCTTGACGTTCTCCCATACCTTGGCGACCCGGCCGTCGGGGCCGATCAGGTAGGTGGTGCGAAAGATTCCCATGTACTTGCGGCCGTACATCGACTTCTCGCCCCAAACCCCATACGCCTCCAGCATTTTCCTCGTTTCGTCGGAGCCGAGCGCGATCTTCAGGCCGTGCTTGTCGCGGAACCGGTCCTGCGCCCGCACCGGGTCGGCCGAAACGCCGACGATGTCGGTGCCGGCCTTGGCGAATTTGGCTTTGAGCCCGCTGAATGCGATCGCTTCCTTGGTGCAGCCCTCGGTATCGGCTTTCGGGTAGAAATACAGGACCAGCTTCCGGCCCTTGAATTCGGACAGACCGAGGGTGCCGCCGCCGTCGCGCGGCAGGGTGAAATCGGGGGCTTTCGCTCCGGCCTTGAGGGTCATGCGCCTTCCTTTCGTCGCTTTCCCGGCGCCAATGTGCCGAGGGACGTGCCGCCGGTAAAGGGCTGGTGGAACGGGGGAGTTTCGCGCGACGCCGGGACCGCGTACGGTCCTTTCGCGAGGTCCCCCGAACACGGGGCGTGGGGCCTTGAAAGCGAGGGGATGACCGGCTGCGCATGACCGGCTTCACGATCAGCTCAGTTGCGGCGGCGTTGCGTGAGGTCGTCTCGACCCTGCATCTGCACGGCCGCGCATTGGCCGAACGCGCTGCCGGCAATCTGCGTCCCGAACATCACTACGAGCGTCCCTACGTGTTGACCACGCGCTCACGCTGGCCGCGCCGCCTCTGTATCGGCACCGGCGCCGTCGTGTTCGCGGCGTTCGCGAGCTGCGCCATCGTGTGGTGGCAGCTCTCCGCCGGTTCCATCTCGATCAATCTGGTGACGCCGTGGCTGACCTCGGCGATCGAGGAGCGGCTCGGCGGCGGGCATCGCGTCGAGGTCGGCGGAACGCTGCTCGAGCGCGACGAGACCGGACGATCGTCGCTGCGCCTGCGCGACGTGGTGGTGCGCGATGCGCAGGGTACGGTCGTCGCGAGCGCGCCGAAGGCCGAGGTCGGCCTGATCGGCTCGAGCCTGCTGACCGGCCGGATCCAGGCGGATCGTCTCAGCCTGATCGGCGCCGCGATGGCGTTGCGCATCGACGCGATCGGTCAGGTCGATATCCGCGCGACCGCCGGCGAACCTGGGCCGACGCCTTCGATCACCAGTTCGGTCGCGATCGCGTCCGCGGTGGCGAGCCCGTCCGACCGTTCGCTGCCGCCGGTCGAAGTGACCACCGATCCGCTCGCCGCGGTGCTTGCCTGGATCGACCGGCTCGATTCGCTCGGCCTCGACGGCGGCTCGCTCTCCGAGATCGGACTGAAGGACGGCACGCTCATCGTCGACGATCAGCGCCACGGCAAGCGCTGGAGCTTCGAGCACATCAATCTCGGCCTGACCCGCACGCAGGACGGCGGCGTCTCCTTCGCGGTCAATTCGACCGGGGCGGGCGGGCTTTGGTCGCTGACCGCGACCGTCACGCCGAAGGGTAACGGCAAGCGCACCATCGAGACGGTCATTCGCGACGTGTCGCCGAAGGACCTGATGCTGGCGATGCGCGCGACCGACGCGCACTTCGACGCGACCGCGCCGCTGTCGGCCGTGCTGCGCGCCGAGATCGAGCGCGATGGAACATTGCAGGCGATGGAGGGCCGCATCCTCGCGGGCGCCGGATATTTCGGCTCGCGCGACGATCCGGAGAGCCGCATCCAGATCGACGAGGCGCAGCTTAATCTGCGCTGGAATCCGGCCACGCGTCAGCTCGAAATGCCGCTCGACGTGCGCTCCGGCCCGAGCCGGGTGAGCTTCCTCGCGCAGCTCGATGTGCCGGCGGACACCGCCGCGCCCTGGAACCTGACAATTCCGGGCGGCCGCGTGATGTTCGCCTCCGCCGACCGTTCGCAGGACCCGCCGCTGATCATCGATCGCATCGCGGTGCGTGCGCGCATCGACACCGCCAAGCGCGTGTTCGAGATCGGTCAGGCCGACCTCGGCGGCATGGCTGGCGGCTTCGCGATGTCGGGCGTGATCGACTACTCGACCAGCGATCCGCGCCTCGCGATCGGCATCGCCGGCACGCGCATGACGGCGTCGGCATTCAAGCGGCTATGGCCCGCGATCGTCACGCCGCGGCTGCGCTCCTGGGTGGTCGAGCGCATCAGCGGCGGCATGGTGGAGCGCGTCACGGTCGCCACCAATGCCAACCTCTCGGCGTTCGAACCGGGCGGCCCGCCGGTGCCGGATGACGGCCTCTCGATCGACATGGTCGCAAGCGGCAGCACGGTGCGCGTCGTGGACGGTCTCCCGGCGTTGCGCGACGCGGAACTCATCACGCGCGTGCAGGGGCGCACCGCGACGGTGCGTGTCGCCAAGGCGATGGTCGATCTGCCGTCGGGCCGCAAGCTGACGCTCGCCAACGGCATCTTCGAGGTGCCGGACACGCATCCGAAGCCCTCGCCGGCGCGCGCACGCTTCCGCGCCGAGGGCACGGCAGATGCCGCGGCCGAGCTGCTGTCGCTCGAACGGCTGAAGGATTCAGCGAACGTCGCGCTCGATCCGGCCACCACCAAGGGCAATTTCGCCGCGCAGGTCGCGCTCGACTTCACGCTCACCGGCGAGCTGACGCGGGACAATCTCAACTACCAGATCGATGCCGACATCATGAATTTCTCGGCCGAGAAATGGGTGCGCGGCCAGAAGGTCGAAGCCGCGATGCTCAAGCTCGCGGCGAACAGCCAGGGCTTCTACACCCGCGGCGACGTGAAGATCGGGGGGCTCCCGGCGGCGGTCGATTACCGCAAGCCCGCCGGCGACAAGGACGCCGAGGTGCGCATCCAGGCGGTGCTCGACGACAGCGCGCGCACGCGGCTCGGCATCGGCATGAACGACATGATGTCCGGCCCGGTGCCGTTCAAGCTGACCGGCCGTGTCGGCTCGGACGATCGCGAGAGCCGCTACCAGATCGAAGCGGATTTGCGCGACAGCAAGATCAGCGAGCTGTTGCCCGGCTGGTGGAAGGCCGCCGGCAAGGCCACCAAGGTCACCTTCACGGCGATCGACAAGCCGCAGGTGATGCGTTTCGACGACATCGTGATCGAAGGGCCGGGCACGCAGGTGCGGGGCATGATCGAGCTCGATGCCAACAACGAGATCGTGCTGGCAAGCTTCCCGACCTTCGCGCTTTCCGATGGCGACAAGGCGACCTTGCGCGCCGACCGGGCGCCCGACGGCACGCTCAAGGTCACCATGCGCGGCGAGCTGTTCGACGGCCGCGGCTTCCTCAAATCGGCGACCTCCGGCGCGCCTTCGGACAAGGCCAAGCCGCAGAGCCGCGACTTCGATCTCGATCTCAAGCTCGGCACCGTCACCGGCTACAACGTCGAAACGCTGCGCGGCGTCGAGCTGCGGCTGTCGCGGCGCAACGGCCACATCCGCAGTTTCGGCATGGCGGCGCGGCTCGGCAGCGGCGCGGCGCTGTCCGGCGACCTGCGCTCCTATCCGGGCGGGCGCCGCGTGATCTATCTCGAATCGAACGACGCCGGCGCGCTGCTGCGCTTCACCGACATGTATTCGCGCGTGGTCGGCGGCCAGATGTGGCTGGCGATGGACCCGCCGACCGCCGATCACGGTCAGCAGGAAGGCGTCATCAACGTGCGCGACTTCTCGATCCGCGGCGAGGCCGAGCTGCAGCGCGTCGCCGCAACCGATAACGATCCGACCCGCGGGCAGAACAATTTCGCCGCGGGCGTCAGCTTCACGCGCATGCGCGCCGAGTTCACGCGCTCGACCGGCAGGCTCGCGGTGCGCGACGGCGTCGTGTGGGGCCCGGCGATGGGCGCGACGATCGAAGGCAATTTCGACTATCTGCGCGACGAGGTGCGGCTGCGCGGCACCTTCGTTCCGGCCTATGTGCTGAACAATCTGCTCGCGCGGTTGCCCGTGCTCGGCTTCTTCCTCGGCGGCGGGCAGAACGAAGGGGTGTTCGGCATGACCTACGAGGTGGTCGGCCCGACCGGCAACGCGACCTTGCGGGTCAATCCGATCGCCATGATGGCGCCGGGCTTCCTGCGCAAGATCTTCGAGTTCCGCAGCGCCGACGACAGCAAGGCCGTGCCGCCGTATTCCTCGCCGTCGCGGTAGTCACACCGGCTTCAGCAATACGTGCTTCTTGCGGCCGAGCGAAAGCTTGATCACGCCTTCGGCGGTCAGGTCCTTCGGCGACAGCGTCATCTTGTCGTCGTTCACCGCAGCATCGTTCACCTTCAGCCCGCCGCCCTTGATCTGGCGCCGCGCTTCGCCGTTCGATGCGACGAGCCCGGTCTTCTCGGCGAACACGGTCAGCACGCCGAGTCCGGCTTCGAGCTCTGCGCGCGGCACTTCGACCGTTGGAAGATTCTCCGCGACCGCGCCTTGCTCGAAGGTGGTGCGTGCGGTGTCGGCGGCCTGTTCCGCCGCCGCGCGGCCGTGCAGCAGCGCGGTCGCTTCCGTCGCCAGCACCTTCTTCGCCTCGTTGATCTCCGCGCCCTGCAGCGCGCCGAGCCGCGCGATCTCGTCGAGCGGCATGGTGGTGAACAGCTTGAGGAAGCGCGTGACGTCCCCGTCCTCGGTGTTGCGCCAGAACTGCCAGTAGTCATAGACCGGCAACATGTCGGCGTTGAGCCACACCGCGCCGGCCGCGGTCTTGCCCATCTTGGCGCCGGAGGACGTGGTGAGCAGCGGGCAGGTCAGCGCATAGAGCTGATGCGTGCCCATGCGGCGGCCGAGGTCCACGCCGTTGACGATGTTGCCCCACTGATCCGAGCCGCCCATCTGCAGGTTGCAGCCGTAGCGCTTGGCGAGTTCCACGAAGTCGTAGGACTGCAGGATCATGTAGTTGAACTCGATGAACGAGAGCTCCTGCTCGCGGTCGAGCCGCAGCTTCACCGAGTCCATGGTCAGCATGCGGTTGATCGAGAAATGCCGCCCGACCTCGCGCAGCATCTCGATGTAGTTGAGCTTGGTCAGCCACTCGGCATTGTCGGCCATCACGGCGTCGCTCGGCCCCGAGCCGAAGGTGATGAACTTCGAGAACGTGCCCTTGATCGACTCCTTGTTGGCGTCGATCTGCTCGTAGGTGAGGATCTTGCGCGTCTCGTCGCGGCCGGACGGGTCGCCGACGCGCGTCGTGCCGCCGCCCATCAGCGCGATCGGCTTGTTGCCGGTCTGCTGCAGCCAGTGCAGCATCATGATCGAGATCAGGTGGCCGATGTGCAGCGACGGCGCGGTGCAGTCGTAGCCCACGTAGCAGACGACCTTTTTCGCCGCGGCGGCCGCATCAAGGCCGGCGACGTCGGAAATCTGATGGATGTAGCCGCGCTCGGAAAGCACGCGCAGGAAATCGGACTTGTAGTCGCTCATCTTAACGCTCGGTTGGCGGAGTTCGACCATGGTCGCGGCCGTTGGGCCGGTGGTGTAACAGGTCCGGCAGGGGATTCCTAGAATCGGGGCGCCGGAATGCGGGCGATCGGGCTGATGAGCGGCACCTCGATGGACGGCATCGACGTCGCCCTGATCGAGACCGACGGCGAAACCGTCACTCGCTTTGGCCCGAGCGCGGCGCATGTCTATCAGGACCACGAGGTGGTGCTGCTGCGCGCCGCGATGGAGGCGGCGCCCGCGCTAACGGCGCGCGATCAGCGGCCGGGCGTGATCGCCGAAGCCGAGACGATGTCGACCGTGCTGCACGCGCGCGCGGTGAACACGTTCCTGACCGCCAACGCGATCGACCGGTCGACGATCGACGTCGTCGGCTTCCACGGGCAGACCATCCTGCATCGCCCGAAGGACAAGCTGACGGTCCAGATCGGGGACGGCGCGCGCCTCGCGGCGGAGACCGGGCTGGCGGTTGCGTACGATTTCCGCGCTGCCGACGTCGCGGCGGGCGGGCAGGGCGCGCCGCTGGTTCCAGTCTACCATCGCGCACTTGCGCGCTCGCTCGACCGGCCGCATCCGATCGCGATCCTGAATCTCGGCGGCGTCGCCAACATCACCGTCATCGACGGCGAGACCGATCCGATCGCGTGCGATACCGGACCCGCCAACGCGCTGATCGACGACTTTTTCCGCGAGCGCACCGGTGCGTCGCGCGATCAGGATGGCGCGACCGCCGCGAAGGGGCACGTCGACGAGGCGGCCGTCGCAAGGCTGTTGGCGCATCGGTTCTTTGCGCAGCCGTTTCCGAAATCGCTCGACCGCAACGATTTCCGCGAATGGGTCGCGGCGCACGCCGGCCTCGCCAAGAAGAGCACCGAGGATGGTGCCGCGACCTTGACCGCGCTCACCGCAGCAAGCGTCGCGCGTATCGTCGCGGTCCTGCCGCGCGCGCCGACAAGCTGGATCGTCGCGGGTGGCGGGGCGCGCAATCCGACGTTGATGCGCATGCTCGCCGAGCGCCTCGCGCCGGCGCGCGTCGAGACCGCGGATCAGGCCGGCTGGTCGGCCGATGCGCTCGAGGCGCAGGCGTTTGCGTTTCTTGCCGTGCGCTCGCTCAAGCGCCTGCCGCTGACGTTCCCGACCACGACCGGTGTGCCGAAGCCGTTGACCGGTGGCGTGCTCGTACGGCCTGCGTGAGTGCGTTCAGCGCGCCAGATCGCGCACCACCCGCTCGATGCCCTTCACGATCCGCGCAAGCTTCTCGGTATCGACCTTGTCCGGCGTATCCGTCGGCTCGTGATAGTGCGGGTAGCGGAACGTCGCGGTGTCGGTGATCATCACGCCCTGGAAGCCGTACTCGGCGAACGCCCAGTGATCCGACCAGCCGATGCCGGGAATGATGCCCGGCGCAGTCCCGCCGATGCTCGGAAACGCCGTGTGCGCGCGGAACGACTTGATCGTCTCCTGCACCAGCGGGCGCGAGTTCAACAACCCCACGAACGAGACGAAATTGCCCTTGTTCGGGAACATCAGGCCGAACGGCACCGGATAGTTCTGGCTGCCCGGCTCATCCGAATAGTAGCCGAGCGTTTCCAGCGACAGCATCGCGGTGACGCGCTCTTTCCGGTCCCGCAGCGCCCGCGCGTAGTGCAGGCTTCCCATCTGCGCGGTGCGGAAATAGGGCGGCTCTTCGTTGACGAAGAAGGCGAGCCGGATGCGCTTGCGCGTCTTTCCCTGCAGATCGCGCAACAGCCGCGCAAGCTCCAGCACCGCGGCCGTGCCGCTCGCATTGTCGTTGGCGCCCGGCGTGTCCGGCGCGCTGTCGTAGTGCGCGCCGACCACGAGCACTTCGGGATCGAGGGTGCCGCCCACCGGCTCGATCACGGCGTCGATGTTGCGCACCGGCTTGCCGTCGGCGAGGTATGTCTGCCGGCCGATCGCATAGCCGAGCGACCCCAGCGTCTTCTCGAGATAGGCGGCGACCTTCTCGAGTTCTTCGTAATGCGCGATGTTATGCTCGGCCGCCGCGACCGTCTCGATGTGGCGCTTGAGCGTGGCCGCAATCGCCCGCTCGTCCGCGGTGAGCGGCGGCAGGTCGCCCTGATGCGATCTTCCCGGGACGAGCGTCAGGTACCAGAGCGCCGCAACGGCGCCGGCGATCAGGGCAGCGAGCGCAAGAAGCCAGAGCATCAGCTTCCTGCGCATCGCGTCTCCGTCTAGGTCACGCCGCGCTGGTCGCGTCCGCGGGCTTGAGCCGCTTGTCGAGATAGGCCGTGACGCTCTGCATCAGCGGCTCGATCTTGTTGTCGAAGAAGTGGTTCGCGCCGGTCACCACTTTCTGGTCGATGATGATGCCCTTCTGGGTCTTCAGCTTCTCGACCAGCCC
>DATEKY010000742.1:0-3331 GCA_035277225.1 Xanthobacteraceae bacterium | reverse complement strand
TCAATCCGCTGACCCACTTCCTGCATTACGGCATCCACGAGGGCCGCTCGGCCTTCGCGGACGGCGTCTGGGGGTAGCACCCGGGCCTGCGAGCCGCGGCACGTACTCTAGTCCGGCAGCCCGGCGAGGCGCAGGCCTTCGGCATAGCGACGTGCGTCGTCCGGGCGCCGCCAGGGAATGAGGGTCCGCAGGTCGGCGATGCGCATTTGCGGGTTGAGCGCACGCAGCCCGGCGAACGCGGCCCGCGCGGCGTCGAGGCGACCCGCGAGCGCATGGCTCGCCGCGAGGATGCGGTGTGATCCCTGGTATCCGCCGTGCTTCGGCAACGCGATCTCGGCCCATCTGACCGCCTCGTCGTAGCGGCCGGCGAGGAAGTGCGCGAATGCCATGGCGGCATCCATGTAGTGCGACAGCGGATCCAGCGGGCTCAAACGGATGGCGCGCGCGGCGTGATCGATCGCGGTCTCGGCCTCTCCGCAGTAGTTTCTCGCCCAGGCGCTGCTCGCCCAGGCGGTGGCGAAATTCGGATTGAGGCTGCGCGCCCGATCGATCAGCGCGATACCGGCATCGAGCTCCTGCGTGACCTGGGCGAGGCAGCTGCCCGCCGTGGTGAGCGCGACGGCGTCTTCGCGCCCGAGTTCCGCCGCCCGCAGCGCCAGCCTTCGCGCCTCGACGCGCGCCTGCGCCAGATCGGTGAGCCAGCCGTTCCTCAGGCGCTGGTTGTAGCACCAGGCTGCCATCCCATGCGCGGTCGCGAAGTCGGGATCGAGCTCGATCGCCTTGGTAAACATCTCCAGGGCATCGCGGTTCGCCTGCCGTTCGTCGCGATGAAAATGCACCAGGCCACGCAGATAGCAGTCGTAGGATCGCAGGCTCTCGGTCGGGACGCGCTTGACCCGCTCGATCTCGGCGAGCTGGAGCTTCGGCGCGATGGCGCCGACGATTCGCGCCGTGACCTCATCCTGCAGCTCGAAGACATCGGACAGCTCGCCATCGAAGCGATCCGCCCAGATATGCGCGCCGGTCGTGGCCTCGATCAGCTGCGCCGTTATGCGAAGGCGATCGGCGGACCGACGCGCGCTGCCTTCCAGCACGTAACGCACGCCGAGCTCGCGGCCGACCTGCCGAATGTCGACCGCTCGGCCCTTGTAGGCGAAGGAGGAGTTGCGCGCGATGACGAACAGGGCGGGAAAGCGCGTGAGCGCGGTGATGATTTCCTCGACCATCCCGTCCGCGAAATAGTCGTCGAGGTCGCCGCTGAAGCTCTGGAATGGCAGAACGGCGATCGAAGGCTGTTCCGGAATCACGGGCAGCGAGGACTCGGCAATGTCGCCGACGAAGCGATAGCCTCGGCCCGGAGCGGTCGCGATATAGCGCTGTCCGGCGGAGCCGTCGCCGAGCGCCTTGCGCAACGCCGCGACATGCACGTGAACCGTGTTCGCCTCGACGATCGCGCCCGGCCAGACGCGGGCGCTCAGGTCGTCCCGCGTGACCAGATTGCCGCGCAGCGCCACCAGCACACAGAGGATGTCGAAGCTGCGCGCACCGAGCGCCACCGGCTGCCCGTCGCGCTGCAGAGAGCGGCGCCGGACATCGAGACGAAACGAGCCGAACGTGATCTCCTCGGGATGATCGGCGACTTCGGGCATTGACCTCGCGCCTGAGCAAAAACCAAGCACAGCCAGCGGCTTAGCCCTTTTTGTACTATACGCAGGCAACAGGTCAATTGCGATCACGATACGAGCGCTGTCCACGGTCGTCGTCGATCGCGGTGCCGTGCGGTTTCGATCGCCTTCGCGAACCCGCGCTGATTGCAGAGCGAGGACACCCGCAGTCGATCGCGCGGGGATGCAGCCTGCGGCGCGACATCGATCATAAATGCTTGATCCGCGGAAGCCTTTGACCTGAGACGCCGCGCCTCGACACGGCCCCTCGCGGATCATTTCAGATCGATTCAGGCAACTTAAGCGGCGTTGTGGGGGCGACGGGACTAGAACAGCCCAGACATCCGGGGCTGCAGACTATGGCAACGATCACCGTCACCACCCTCGCCGACAGCACCGCAACCGATGGTCAGGTCTCGCTGCGGGAAGCGATCCAGGCCGCCAACACGAATGCGAGCGTCGACGGCTCCGTTGCCGGATCGGGCGGCACCCCCGACACGATCGTGTTCGATCCAACGGTGTTCACCGGCGGGGCGACAAACCTGATCCGGCTGACGCTGGGCGAGATCGCGATCAGCGGCGCGGTGACGATCGACGGCTCGACGGTCGGCGGCGTCACCATCACGGGCGACAAGGACGACGACGACGTCACGCTCGCCGGAACCGACATCACCGATGTGGCGGCGAGCGGCGCGGCGCTGCTCGACGACAACTCCCGCATCTTCAATATCGCGGCGGTCGCCGATACGACATTGCAGAGCCTGACGCTGACCGGCGGCCGGACGACGGCCTCTGGTGGCGGTGGCGGCGGAGTGCTCTCGCAGTCCGCCCTGACGCTGACCAACAGCACAGTGTCCGGCAATTCGACGACGGGCTTTTCCGCCAAAGGCGGCGGCATCGCCGGCGACATCGTGACGCTGACCGACAGCACGGTGTCCGGCAACTCCACGGCGGGCACTTTCGCCGATGGTGGCGGCATCATGGCCAGCAATACTGTGACGCTGACCAACAGCACGGTGTCCGGCAACGCCACGACGGGCAGTCAAGCCTTCGGCGGCGGCATTCTGGCCAGCACCGTGGAGCTGACCAACAGCACGGTGTCCGGCAATTCGACGGCGGGCATTTTTTCCACCGGCGGCGGCATCCACGCCGGCACCGTGGAACTGACCAACAGCACGGTGTCCGGCAACTCCACGGCGGGCTTTGCCGCCGACGGCGGCGGCGTCTTCAGTCTCACCGCCGTGACGCTGACCAACGCGATCGTGCTCGGCAACAACAGCGCCCAGACGACGTCCGATGAGATCTCCGGCGCGATCACCGCCAACGGCCTCAATATCGTCGGCACCGGCGCCGACACCGACGCCAGCGACCACATCATCAACGCCGATCCGGTCCTCGTCTTCGCCCAGACGGTGGCGAACGGCGCGACCATGGCCGGCGTGCTCGCCAGCAACGGCGGGCCGGTTCCGACCATCGCGCTGAAGCTCGATGCCGCAAATCCGGCGCTCGATGCGTCGAACACGAGCGCGCCCGGAACCGACGCGCGCGGTCTTGGCTATGTCGATCAGCCGGCGATCACCAACGCCAACGGCTCGCCGGCCGACCTCGGCGCGTTCGAGGCAGGCGAGCTGCCCTCGCTCGTCGTCACGACGAAGGACGACGTCGTC
>DATEKY010000741.1:0-3571 GCA_035277225.1 Xanthobacteraceae bacterium | reverse complement strand
GGGCCAGAAGGGCGGCGGCGGACAAGGCGGCGGCAACGCCGGCCGGCCGCCGGCCAACGTCGTCCCGCCGCCGGGCCTCGGCCCGCTGCCGAGCGGCATGCCGCCGGCCAACGAGACGCGCTTCGCCAGCAACGAAGTGGTGATGCAGCTCGGCCTCGTCCTTTCGCCGGAGCAGATCGAGGCGTTGCAGCGCCAGTTCGGGCTCGAGGTGATCAGCACGCAGCGGTTCGACCTGCTCGGCCGCACGGTCTTCCGTTTCCGCATCACCGGCGGCCTCGACGTGCGCGCCGTGATCGGAGGTGTCCAGAACCAGATCGGCTCGCGGATTTCCCTGCAGCCGAGCTACAACTTCGTGCTCGACCAGGGCAGCGGCGCGCCGACCAGCCGCGGCGACTCGGCGCAGTACATCGTCGCCAAGCTCGGGCTGGTCGAGGCGCACGGCATTTCGACCGGCAAGAACGTCAAGATCGCGGTGATCGACTCCGAAATCGACAGCCAGCATCCCGACCTCGCCGGCGTGATCAAAGGCAGCTTCGACGCGCTGCCGTCGAGCGATCAGACGCCGCATCCGCACGGCACCGGCATGGCCGGCGCGATCGGCTCGCATCAGCGCCTGCTCGGCATCGCACCCGGCGCCAATATCCTCGGCGTGCGCGCCTTCGGCGTCAGCGACAGCGGCGCGCAGGGCACCAGCATGAACATCGTGAAGGGCCTGGAATGGGCGGTTCAGCAGGGCGCGCAGGTCATCAACATGAGCTTCGCGGGCCCGCGCGATCCGATCCTCGAGCAGGCGGTCAAGGCGCTGAAGGACCGCGGCGTCATCATGATCGCGGCGACGGGTAACGCCGGGGCGAAGTCGCCGCCGCTGTTCCCCGGTGCCGATGCGAACGTCATCGGCGTGTCGGCGACCGACCAGGACGACAAGACCTACAAGAACGCGGTGCGCGGCAAGCAGGTCGCGATCGCGGCGCCGGGCGTCGACATCCTCGTGCCGGCGCCGGCCGGCGGCTATCAGCTCACCACCGGCACGTCGGTCGCGGCCGCGCATATCAGCGGCGTGGTCGCGCTGATGCTGGAGCGCAATCCGCGGCTGACGCCCGCTGAAGTGCGCGCGATCCTCTCGGCGACGGCGAAGAAGCTGCCGCAGGGCCGCAACGAAACCGGCGCCGGCCTGGTCGATCCGGTGCAGGCGCTCTCGAAGGCGGGGCCGAAGCAGGCGCAGGCGCGCTGAGGCGGAGCCGATCGACGCGCTGCGGCTGATGTCGCGGCTGGTATTCCAACTCGTATGAGACGACCGCAACGCGGGCAAAACTGGCCCGCGTTGAAATCGGCATTTGCGCGCGGGCCTGAGATGATGTGACATCGGCACATTACCTTTGCGGGAGGATGCCATGGCGACAGCATCTGCGACCGCGGCGGTGCCGCGCAAACCTCTCTACACCCATCTCTACGTGCAGGTGCTCACTGCGATCGTCATCGGCATCCTGCTCGGACATTTCTATCCGGACATCGGCGCCGCGATGAAGCCCCTCGGCGACGGCTTCATCAAGCTGATCAAGATGCTGATCGCGCCGATCATCTTCTGCACCGTGGTGCACGGCATCGCCAGCATGGAGGACATGAAGAAGGTCGGGCGCACCGGCCTCAAGGCGCTGGTCTATTTCGAGGTCGTGACGACCCTGGCGCTGATCGTCGGGCTGATCGTGGTCAATATCCTGCAGCCCGGCGTCGGCATGAACGTCGACGTGCGCACGATCGATACCAAGTCGATCCAGGTCTACACCACCAAGGCCGGGCAGCAGAGCACGGTCGAATTCCTGATGCACATCATTCCCAATACCGTGGTCGGCGCGTTCGCCGAAGGCGAGATCCTGCAGATCCTGTTCTTCGCGATCCTGTTCGCCTTCGCGCTCTCGATGCTCGGCGAGCGCGGCCGGCCGGTGCTGGCGCTGATCGACATCGTGGCGCACGCATTCTTCGGGATCGTCGGCATCATCATGAAGGCCGCGCCGATCGGCGCCTTCGGCGCGATGGCGTTCACGATCGGCAAATACGGTGTCACCACGCTGCTGTCGCTCGCGCAGCTGATGATCGCGTTCTACGCCACGTGCCTGATCTTCGTGATCTTCGTGCTCGGCGGCATCGCCTGGCTCGCCGGCTTCAACATCTTCAAGTTCATCAAGTACATCAAGGAAGAGCTGCTGATCGTGCTCGGCACCTCGTCCTCGGAGTCGGTGCTGCCGCGCATGATCGCCAAGCTCGAGAACCTCGGCTGCAAGCAGTCTGTGGTCGGGCTGGTGGTGCCGACCGGCTATTCGTTCAATCTCGACGGCACCTGCATCTACCTGACGATGGCCGCCATCTTCCTGGCGCAGGCGACCAACACCGACCTAACGCTGTGGCAGCAGCTCGGCATCATCGGCATTCTTCTGCTCACCTCGAAGGGCGCCGCCGGCGTCACCGGCTCCGGATTCATCGTGCTGGCGGCGACGCTTGCCTCGGTCGGCACCATTCCGGTCGCGAGCATCGCGTTGATCCTCGGTGTCGACCGCTTCATGTCGGAGGCGCGCGCGCTGACCAATCTGGTCGGCAACGGCGTCGCTACCGTGGTCGTCGCCAAGTGGGAGAAATCGCTCGACGAGGATCGCATGCATCGCGTGCTCGACCGCGAGAGCGAGATCGAAGCGTCCGAGCCGGAGGCCGCGATGGGTCCGCCCGACCCGCTGCTGCCGCAGCCGGCCGGCCACGGCACGGCGTGAGTGTCATGTGGATCGCCCGATTGGCCGCTGCGGCGGCCTTGGCCCTGCTGGCGACGGCGGCGCCAAGCCGCGCCGGCGAGCCGCATTGGCCGGATCACCTCACCATCGCCACCGCGTCGCCCGGCGGCACCTATTATGTTTACGGCGAGGGGCTGGCGAAGATCCTCACCCGCAACCTCGACCTGCCGGTAGGGATGCGGCCGACCGACGGGCCGACGCAGAACATCGAGCTGATGGAATCCGGCGAGGCCAAACTCGGCTTCGTCACCATCGGCATCGCGCTGCAGGCATGGAACGCGACCGGCGCATGGGCGGGCAAGAAGCCGGCGCGCGCGATGCGGGCGATCTTTCCGATGTACGACACGCCGTTCCAGTTCATGGCGTTCCAGGAGGCCAACATCCGCTCGATCGGCGATATGGCCGGCAAGCGCATCGGCGTCGGGCCGCGCGGCGGCACGTCGGCGACCTATTTCCCCGAGATATTCAACACGCTGAAAATCGCCGCGACCTTCGTCTACGGCGAATGGGCCGACCTCGCCGCACAGATGAATGCGCGCACGATCGATGTGCTGGCGGTGGGTGCGGGCGTGCCCTTCCCCTCGTTCATCGAGTTGGAGGCGAAGAACCGCGTTCGCTACGTGACGCTCGCCCCGGAGAATATCGCCGCGCTACGACTGGCAATGCCCGAGCTGACCCCGTCGCGCGTGCCGGCCGGCACCTATCCGTCACTGCTGCGCGACTACCAGACGCTCGGGCTGTACAATTTCGCCGTCGCGCACGCCGACCTCCCAAACGATCTGGTCTACAGCATC
>DATEKY010000740.1:0-4372 GCA_035277225.1 Xanthobacteraceae bacterium | reverse complement strand
CTTCACCTCGTTCCTGATCGGGTTCCTGGTGTTCTCGTCGCTGCACATCGTGGTCGGCGAGCAGGTGCCGAAGACGCTGGCGATCCGCGAGCCCGAGCCGGTGTCGCAGTGGATCGCCTATCCGCTGCACGTGACCTACGTCGTCCTCTACCCGCTGAACTGGCTGCTCAACACCTCGTCGCGCTCGATCCTGCAATGGCTCGGCATCCGCGAGTCCTCGCAGCACGAGATCCTGACCGACGTCGAGATCGAAGGTCTGGTCGAGGACGCCGCCGAGCACGGCAAGATGGCGGTCGGCCAGGCCGAGTACATCCAGAACGTCTTCCGCTTCGGCGAACTGCAGGTCTCCGACGTGATGGTCCACCGCACCGAGATGATCACCGTGAACGCCGACGATCCGCCGGCACAGGTGGTCGAGACGGTGCTTGCCTCGCCGGCGACGCGTGTGCCGCTGTGGCGCGAGTCGCCGGAAAACATCGTCGGCATCCTGCACGCCAAGGATTTGCTGCGCGCGATCCGCGCCGCCGACGGAGACCTGTCGAAGATCGATCTCGCGGCGATCGCGCGCGATCCATGGTTCGTCCCCGAGATCCGGCCGCTGTCCGAGCAGCTCAAGGCGTTCCGCCGCCGCAAGACCCACTTCGCGCTGGTGGTCGACGAGTACGGCGAGGTGAAGGGGATGGTGACCCTGGAAGATCTGCTGGAGGAGATCGTCGGCGACATTTCCGACGAGCATGACGTGGCGGTGACCGGCGCAAAGCCGCAGCCGGACGGCTCGGTGATGGTGGACGGCGCGGTGCCGATCCGCGACCTCAACCGGCTGATGAACTGGGAGCTGCCCGACGAGGAAGCGACCACCATCGCGGGGCTGGTGATTCACGAGGCGCGCGCGATCCCGGAGGCCGGGCAGAGCTTCACGTTCCACGACTTCCGCTTCCGCGTGCTGCGCAAGGAGCGCAACCGCATCACCGCGCTGCACGTCCAGCCGCTGGTGCGCAAGAGTGCGGCGGCCAAGGTCGCGTAGCCCTCACCGGGCTGCCGGGAAAAAAATCTGCAAAACAACCCCATGCAAAGAACATTTTTGGCCGAGGGAGGTAAGATATGACCAGCGAAACCGCCGCCATCGAGAAGACGCTGTGGACCTATCTCGACGGACTGCATGAGGGCGATGCCGACAAGATCGCGCAGGCGTTCCATCCGGTGTCGCATCTTTATTCGGAAGCAAATGGCGAAGTCGTTGATGTCCCACGCGAAAAGTGGCTCGAGATGGTGCGCGGCCGCCCGTCGGCGAAATCGCAGGGGCTCGCACGTCACGACCGCATCGTGACCATCGACCAGTCCGGTCCGGTGTCGGCCTTCGCCAAGGTCGAATGCGCGCTGCCGCCGCGCTATTTCGTCGACTATCTGACGCTCCTCAAGACGAAGGACGGCTGGCGCGTGGTCGCCAAGG
This sequence comes from Xanthobacteraceae bacterium, assembly GCA_035277225.1. Classification (GTDB taxonomy): domain Bacteria; phylum Pseudomonadota; class Alphaproteobacteria; order Rhizobiales; family Xanthobacteraceae; genus PALSA-894. The sequence goes on along the minus strand of DATEKY010000740.1, from coordinate 2,922 downwards.
GATTCAAGACCGAGACGCGGTGAGCCGAGGTCATCATTCCTTACCGGGCCGGCGCGACGTTTACGGCTTGTAAAGAATATCGAACAGCCCGGCGACGTCCTGCTCGCTCTTCGCCGCCGGGATGTATTTGTAGTCGAGCGCGTCCTTCAGCGTCAGGTCGAGCCCCTTGATCTCGCCGATCTGCAGCCCCGCTTTCGGATAGAACTCGTCCACGGCTTTCCGCGCTATCGGCAGCGCCAGTTTCATGTTCGTCGCGAAGATCTCGACCGCACGCGGGTTCTGGTAGGCCCAGTCGACCGCCCGCGCATAGGCGCGCATGAAGCGCTCGATCGCGGCGCGCTTGGTCTTCAGCGCTTCGACATTGGCGATATTCACCCGGATGGTCTGGTTGGCGAGCTGCGGCACGTCGGTGGTGCGTGCGATCACGGCGATCTGCCCGTCGATCACGTTCTGCAGCCCGAACGGCGCCGCCGCCCAGCCGACGTCGATCTGCCCCGTCATCACCTGGGTCAGGGTCGCGGGCGCGCCGCCGGTCGCGATGGTCCTGGCATTGACGCCGCCCTGGCGCAGCAGCGCGAGCAGGATCAGGTTGGACGACGACCCCGGCGAGGAGAACGCGACGGTCTTGGCCGTAGCGTCCTTCAGGCTCGCGATGCCGCTGCCGGCCCGCGCGTACCAGTAGAGCTCGCCCGCGCCGGTCATCTGCGCCGAGATCACCCGCACCGGCGCGCCCTTCACATAGGCGCCTATCACGCCGAGCAGCCCGTTCGACAGCCCGACGTCGGCGCTGCCGGACAGCACCGTGGTCAGCGTCGCGGCGCCGCCGTCGGTGTAGAACGGCTCGATCTCGAGGTTCGCTTCCTTGAAGAAGCCGGCGGTCTCGGCGAACTCCACGAACGAGGAATCCCAGAAACCGCGCTGCGAAATCGCGACCTTGAGCGGCTCGGCGTGGGCTTGGGCTTGGGCGAATGACGAGATGGCCGCAACGATGGCCGCGCCGAGCGCGGCGAGCACTTTCGACATTCGCTCCTCCCTCTCGTTTTTCTCCCCCTTTTTGGGGGTGCCCCGCCGTGATCGGCTTTGGCGGGCTGGTTTATCCGTCCGTCACGCAATGGCGGTTTCAGGGTACTGTCCTACTTGCCCCTCGACCAAAAGCTGCTAACGTTGGGGCACCGATCGGGCATTTGCTCACAGGTACAGGAGTGTCGACAATGGCACGCGCGAAGCAGGCTTCGAAGCGAAACCATCGGAAGATCGCCTTGCCGGCATGGGGCGCTGCAGGTATGTCCCTCGCCATGGCAGGTGGCGCATCGGCGGGAGTTGCGCCGACCGCCGACACCTCGTCGAAACACAACGCTCTCCCCTCCGTCGTTACGCTCGGTGAAGAAGAACTCTCCGACGTCAGCCTGTCGACATTCTTCGTCTTCGACAGAGAAGCCGCCATCCCGACCTCGCTCGGCGAGAAGGTCGCGCAGCGCTGCGGACGCGGTTGCGGCGGCCGGGGCTGCGGAGCCCGAGGCTGCGGCGGTCGCTGCGGCGGATGCGGCGTGCGCCGCTGTCGTGGTTGCGGAGGCTGCGGTGGCTGCCGCTGCAGCTGCAGCTGCTGCCTGTCGTGGGGCTCTTGCCTGATCTGCTGAGCATCGTCCGACTGCGGTTGAAATGGCGAACCGGACTGGCGCGAAAAGTCGCGCGCGTGCCCCTGTTGTGAAAAGCGCGCGCGCGAACAAGCCGTCGTTGTACGACAGCAAAGACGTCCCGCAGTTCGCTCCGAACTTCACGGTCTATCTGCTGCCGCCGCATGCGGTGAGCCTCTACTCCGAGCACCGGAAGTTCTTCCTTCACGGCGAGCTTTACTACGCGCTGGCCGCCGCCATCGGGAAAGGCGGCAAGAGCTTTCGCGAGCTGTTCCGCGCGCTGGAAAAAAACTATCCGGTCGACAAGATCCAGGAAGCGCTGACGCGGCTGATCGATCGCCGTCACATCGTTCCGGCCTTGCCATCCTCGAAAGGCACGGCGGCCGCCTATTGGGCGAGCCTCGGCCTGTCGCCGCAGGCGGCGCAGCAAAGCCTCGACGCCTGCCGCGTCCGCGTCCATGCGATCGACGTGGAGGGCGCAAAGGAGCTGAGCGCCGCGCTCACCAGGCTCGGCGTCAGCGTCGTGCAGCGCTCGCCCGATCTGACCATCACGCTGGTCGGCGACTATCTCGACCGGCGGCTTGCCGAACTCAACCGGCAGCATCTGTCGGACAAGACACCGTGGCTGCTGGTGCAGCCGTCCGGCATTTTTCCCCTCGTGGGGCCGGTGCTGAAGCCGGGCGAAAGCGCGTGCTGGAGCTGTCTCTCCGGGCGCATGATGCGCAACCGCGAGATCAAGAGCATGCTCGACCGCGGGCAGGCGGAGCGCATCGCGGTCTCGCCGCTCGCGAGCCAGCCGGTCGGCCAGAGCGGCATCCAGCTTGCCGCCGTCGAGATCGCGAAAGCGATCGCCAGCGGCTTTGCCAGCGAACTGAACGATCACATCTTCAGCCTCGACCTGCTCGGCGCCGCGATCGCGAAGCATTACGTCGCGCGCCGCCCGCAATGTCCGAGTTGCGGCGCGAAGAAATTGCGCGACCCGAAGCGCGCGCCGGTGCCGATCGAGCTTGGTGCCGGCCGCGAGGTGGTGATGACCAGCGGCGGCTATCGCTCGGTCTCGCCGCGCGCGACGGTCGCGCGCTTCCGCAAGCACGTCAGCCCGCTCACCGGCGTGGTGTCGCTGCTCGAGCGCATCGACGCCGACGTTCCGATGAACACCAATTTCCAGGCGGTGCACAATTTCTCCGCCCCCGCGATGTCGCTCAACGAGCTGCGGGCGGGATTGGGCGGCGGCAGCTTCGGCAAGGGCAGCACCGCCGAGCAGGGCGAAGCCAGCGCCTTGATGGAG